>JACPFH010000317.1 GCA_016183075.1 Deltaproteobacteria bacterium
CATTTCCGCCAGCCGGAGACCGGGATTCAATGCTTGCAGAAAACGGCCGTTCTCACTGGCTCCACTTTTGATGGAGTCCTGATCCGAGGTATCGACACGATCCGCCCCCACAGCAGTAACTGCCTTGAATTGCCGCAAAGGTAAAAAAAGACAGAGTTTTTGCGGTTTTTGGAAAGTCAGGCTCTCAATCTCCCAATTCTTGGAAAGAGTGATTTGGCAGGCTTTAGCTCTCGCTGGCTTTAACGCTTCCGTCCGGTTGGTATGCATCTTGCTGCGCCGGACTGCAAGCGCGTTAGAACCCCCCATGCAAGAAGCACCTTCTTTCATTTTGACCGCCGCGGATGGCGTAAACAACTACATTCTTACCCGGAGGTGAGCGGTAATGGCTGCTGGCGATGTGGATTCTATGACCCTGGCCACCGTATGGCACTCCTTTCAGAGCATTTGCAAAGAGATGCGCCACGTGATCGAGCGAACCGCCCAGAGTTATCTGATCGTAGCGATCCAGGACATCTCCATCGGCATCTGGGATGCTCAGGCGCGCACGGTTGCCATCCCCATCGGTCTCTCGATCCAATACCTGGGAGGGAAGCTTTCCGTTGAGTACGTTCTGAACAAGTTCAAAGGAGACTTGAATCCCGGCGACGTGATTCTGGTGAATGACCCCTACAAGGGCTATTGCTGCCATGTCCCCGACTGGGGCTTCTACCGCCCGATCTTCTACAAGGACGAGCTTCTGTTCTTCACTCTGTGCCGGGCCCATCAGATGGATAGCGGGGGCTCCTATCCCGCCGCCTACTATCCCAATGCCTATGACATTCATGCCGAGGGAATCTTAATCCCCGGCATCAAGGTTTTCGAGAAGGGCAGGGAACGTAAGGAAGTGATGGAGCTGATCCTCAACAATGTGCGCTGGCCTCAGGCGACCCGGACCGACAACTACGCCCAGATCGCCGCCACGCGGTTGTGCGAGCAGCGCATTGAAGCGTTGCTGGATAAGTACGGCAAGGAGACCGTTCTGGCGTGCATCGAGGAGATGATGAGCCGCACGGAGAGAGCGGTGCGGGCCTCCATCGAGAAGATCCCGGACGGAGTCTACTACGGGGAGGCCGCTACGGACGAAGACGGCACGGAACACGACGTGCGCGTTTGGGTGCGCTGCGAGATCACCGTGACGGGAGACACCCTGAAGGTCGATTTCTCCAGGAGCGACAAGCAGCGCAAGGGATTTGTGAACTGTGTCTTTAATTCTACTTTCAGCAATACCCTTTCGGCCCTGTTCATGTTTCTGGATCCATCGCTGGCGGAGTCCCACAACGAAGGGAGCTTGAGGCCGATCACGGTCTACGCTCCTCCCGGCTCCGTTCTCAATTCCCAGTATCCCGCCCCCGTGGGCGCCTCGCCGGTGAGCATGGGACACCAGATCATCCAAGCGGTAGTCATGGCCATGTCTAAAGCAATTCCGGAGCGGGCCATTGGCAGCTGGGGATTACACTACTCGCATTATATCTACGGTCTCGATCCCAGGACCGATGAAAAGTACACGGTCACGACCTCCGACACGGACGGCGGCGCGGGAGCAGTGCGCGGCTTCGACGGATACGAGGGGGCGTGCTCCATAGGCGCTTTGGGGGAAGTGAGGCGAGGAAACGTGGAAGAGATGGAGATGCGCTTTCCCTGGAGATTTGTGCGCTGGGAGTTCGCTGCCGACACATCGGGCGCCGGCAAGTGGCGTGGCGCTTGCGGCGTCCACTGGGAAGCTATTAACGAAGGGTCTGAGGCGGGAATGAACACAGGAGGCATGGACGGCGAGGTGGTGCGCGCGCCTGGCGCCCTCGGGGGGGAGCCGAATCCGACCTCTCGCGGTTACCTGGTCCGCGACGGCCAGCAGACGAGAATCCGGGGCCGCAGAATCTATCAACTCCAACCGGGAGATGCTCTGCTAAAGATCAGTGGCGGGGGAGCCGGTGTCGGGAACCCTGCCGAACGCGATCCCGAGAAGGTTCGGTCGGACGTGATCAACAGATTCGTGAGCATCGAGGCGGCCCGCGAGATGTACAAGGTGGCCATAGATCCAAAGACCCTGGAAATTGATGTGGAGGAAACCAAGATCCTGAGAGGGCAACGGGCATAGCCATACACAGCGAGACTTTACAAGTCGAGAAAGAAAAGGCGAGGAACATGATGAAGAGAATTCATTGGATCGCATTGTTGACGGCGCCGCTTCTTCTTACCCCCTTGGCGGCTCTTGGCGCCATGCCGCGCAGCGTGAATTTGGCCACCGCTGCCGTCGGGAGCCAAAACAACGCCTGGGGTACCGGCATTGCCACAATTATTAGTCGCTACACGCCGATGACCGTCCGCGTCCAGCCCTATGCGGGGCCCCCGGCCTGGCTTCCCTCAATGGATAAAGGGGAAACGGATATGGGAGTCCTCACAGGTCCGGACGCATTCACCTCCTACAAAGGGATCATCATTTACAAGCGGCCTTTTCGAAACAGTCGAATCCTGATCGTCGGCGGCACCTTGACCTTGAGTTTCTACGTCGCCAAAGATGCCAACATGGTGTCCGTAGCTGACTTGAGAGGCAAAAGAATCCCCGGGGACTTCCCGGGAACTCCGATTGTGAAGCTGAGCACGACTGCGGCTCTCGCGTCGGCCGGCCTTACTTACTCTGATGTTGTGAAAGTCCCCGTGTCTGACCTGCAGGCCGGGGCGCAAGCCTTTCTGGAGGGCAGAACGGATGCCGGTTGGCACACGGTGGGAAGCCCTGCCGTAGAGGAAGCCAATGCCCGCAAGGGGGGAGTGAAGTTTGTCTCCGTCATTGCCACCCCGGAGGGCGCCAAGCGGATGGCGGATATTTATCCGGGAAGTTACCCAAGTATCCTCAAGGCGGGATCGGCAGCCGGGATCGTGAAAGAGACCGCGGTCCTGACCAACGACGTTTATCTGGTGGCCTCCAAAGAGCTGACTGACGATGCGGCCTACGAGGTGGTCAAAGCCCTGTGGAATTACAACCAGGAATTGGGCGCTGCGTATCCCACTCTGAAGGAATGGACACGGGAAAGGATAGTCAGCCCAAGAGCCACGATTCCGTACCATCCCGGGGCGATCCGATTCTTCAAGGAAAAAGGAGTCTGGAGCAAGGAAATGGAGCCCCTGCAGGCAAAATTGCTGGGGCAATAGGGATGTCGACTGTTATCCCGCTGGAGATAATTGATGATCAAGATCGCGATTGATGTAGGAGGGACCTTTACCGATTGCCTGGTCCTGGACGCCTCAGGCGAAATCCGGGAATTCAAGTCGCCTACGACTCCCGATGACCCGACAATCGGTCTCACCCGGGTTCTGGAGAAAGCAGCCTCCGACTTCCAGGAGGATTTAACGCTCTTTCTCAGCAAAGTGGGGGTGATGATTGCCCATGGAACAACTCTCTCTACCAATGCTCTGCTGACCGGCAAGGTAGCCAAGGTGGGGCTTTTGGCCACTGAGGGTTTTCGGGACACGATTGAGATGCGCCGGGGCTACAAGAACATCCGTACCTCCCGGTTTAACCTGTTTGTCCCTCCCTATCGTCCTCTGGTTCCTCGTTATTTGAGACTCGGAGTAAGGGGGAGAATTCGCGATAC
>JACPFH010000335.1 GCA_016183075.1 Deltaproteobacteria bacterium
ATAGCGCGCGGCAAAATCGGAGGTCGTACCGAACCGTGTAATCTCGATCTTTTTCCCTCTGAGCTGCTGTAAGGAGGTGATTTCCCTGGCGCCGTATAAGGACATCACCAACCGGCTGACAAAGGAGGCAATGACAACGGTCTCAACCTGCTTTCTATTGGCGCTGATAATGGATGGACCGCCAAGGATCGCGGCTTGAACGTCGCCGGCAAGCAGGGCCATGACTGCCGCCGAGCTGCCGGGGACATAAACGATCTCGGCCTCAATCCCGTGCCTCCGAAGTATCCCCTCCTTCTGGGCGATCCAGAGATAGAGGGTCTGACCACCGATGGATGCATACGTGATTCTCAGCTTCGGGCTTTTCTCGGCGAAGGAAGGCGTGCTGAGAAAAAGAATTACAAACGACAGGAAAAATGCGATCCAAGCCCGCTTACACCTCATGGCCGCTCCTTAAGGCATCTCTTCCATGAGTCGCCCGTAGCCTTTGACGGGCGCGCGGATATGGAGCCGCTTTTGCGTCGCCCAGACATCAGCGGTGACGTTGGTCACAACAACCGCCTTCAGATCCCGCTCCAACGGCTCTATGGCGGGAAGACAATCCCAGCCCGCGCCGAGAAGGTAAAGACAATCTCCTCCGCCAACCTCGACAAACGCCTTCTTGGCCCATCCGTAGATCTCCTCCGCCGCAATCTTGCCCAGTTCCGAGAAAGGCCTATCCACGCAGCCCTTCATCGCAGCCACCTCGAAGCCCGCCTCCTCGAAGAACCTGGCGAACTTCGGGTTCATGTCGTCTTTGAAATACGTCAGCCCGACAAGACGCTTAGCTCCGAGGGCCCTGAGCGCGTCGACCTGGGTCGCGGTCGCGGTGAGCACGGGCACGCGGTATTTCGCCTCTAACGTCTGGACAAGCTCGGCATCGAACCGGTAGCCACGCAGCATAATCGGCGGAACTCCCTGGATGACCACCAGATCCACTTTGAGCCCGGCAAGCTCCGCCAGCCTTTGTTCCGCGATCGCCAAAGCCTCCTGGAATTCCTTCTCCGTGCCCGAACGAACGCCGACATAGCGAGGGATCACGCCGACCCCGTCCGGCATCAGCCTGATGAACCTCTCCAATGAGCCCGCGCGATAGGTGGGCTTCACCAGGCCTACGGTTCCTCTCCACGCATACATCTTTTGCGCCCCTCCTGTCTTCCAGCACGCTTCAGCCGGAAAATTTCACGATCAGCGGCAGCGGGTTGGAAATTCGCCTTCCCGGAAACTCATTGGGCCGAGGATTCACGACCGCCACGGGAATCGTTCCGGCGTGAAGAAAATGCGAGGGGATCGTGGCCGTGAGCTCCCTCTGGCTGACAAAGACCGTTGGGAGCGTGGTTCCCCCAAAACTGACGACCGACCCGGGGAAAAAATCTTTTCCCTTGACCACCATCGTGAGCTCTTTTTCTCTCTCGCGCGCCACCTTGGGCGAGACCTCCTCCAGCTTCGGCGGCGGAAAGCCGTAGAATTCCTGGCTATGGGGTCGCGGAATAGGGTTCGAATAGCCGGCATGAAAAGTCGTATCAACGACCTTTCCATCTTTGATGACCGTTTCGACTCTTCGGGTATGCGTGATGTCGCTCAGCGGATCGCCGTTCACGATGATCAAATCCGCCAGTTTGCCTTCTTCGACGGTCCCCAATTCATATATTTTTCCCAGGTAATCGGCGCCGACTTTCGTAGCCGCCAGAATCGCCTGCATCGGACTCAGCCCCAGGTCCACTAAAAACTCCATTTCCCGATGCAGGCTCAGTCCCGGCATCACCGCGGGCGCGTCCGTGCCGGTGACCACATTCCCCCCTGCTTTGACCAACTGTTGAACAAATCCCCCCAGACGCTCGAATCCGTCGCGCATCTGATCCGCGGGGAGAATGCCATAGATCGAGTAGCGATTGCCTACGGCCACATCTTCACCGGGAGCTTCTTTCGCCCTCGCCCCGTAGGCCACGTAATGATGATCCAGCCAGATCAATCGATCATTGTCCGGCAAATACGAGAGGCCCGG
>JACPFH010000332.1 GCA_016183075.1 Deltaproteobacteria bacterium
CGGATGAGATGGCTAAGAACCGCTACGGCGCCATGGTGAACATCATGATCCCCTTTTCGCCGTGGACTCAGGGGAAGCACAACTACGAAGTGGAAGAGGCGTTGACGGAAATTCGCGTGGCCAAGGCGAAGCGGGAGAGCATGAGAAACATGACCGTGAGAGAGATCGGGGAATCCTTAGCCAAGGTCGACGCCTTCAGGAGGTCCGTGACGCTCTATAAAGAAGGTCTTTTGTCTCAAGCGGAACTTTCCTTCAGGGCTGCGATGTCAGCCTATCAAACGGGGCGCGTAGAGTTTGTGATGCTCCTGGAAGCGCAGCGGGCCCTGAGAGAGGCGCGAATGGGCTATTACCGCGCCCAAGTAAGTCTCATGCAGAATCTGGCGGATCTCGAGCGGGCCGTAGGTCAGGAACTTCCGTAGAAGGTTAAGGACTAAGCAGGCAAGGAGAAACAGTTATGAAGGCTTCAAAAGTAGTCGGTCTTTTCGTTCTGGCCTTGGCGCTTGTCACCTTGGGCTATTGGTGGGGACAAAGCGACAGGGACGTGGCTTACTCGAATCCCTCTACTGGCCAGTCCATGGCCGGGATGGAAGGAAAGGAGGCAACGAGCGGCCATGAGATGGCCTCAGGCACGGTTAATGTCAGCCCCGAGAGACAACAGCTTGTGGGCATCAGGACCGCGACGGCTGAGATCCGTCCTCTGGTCAAGAAGATCAGGACCGTGGGGATCGTCACCTACGATGAAACCAAGGTAGCCCAAGTCTTCAGCAAAGTGGAGGGTTGGATCGAAAAGCTCTTCGTCAACTACATGGGGAAGCTCGTCCAAAGAAACCAGCCCCTTTTCACCCTCTACAGCCCCGATCTGGTCTCGACCCAGGAGGAATACCTCCTTGCCCTGCAAGCAAAAGACGCGTTGGCGTCCAGCTCTTTGCAGGAAATTCGTCTGGGATCCGCTTCGCTTCTGGATGCAACGCGCAGGAGGCTCAGCCTGTGGGATATTTCAGAGGAGCAAATCGAAGAGCTCCAGAGGACGCGGAAGCCGAAAACGAACCTCACGATCCTTTCGCCGATAAGCGGCTTCGTGATCAAGAAGGAGGCCTTTCAGGGAATGAGGGTAATGCCCGACAAGGAACTCTACACCATAGCCGATCTCTCTACGGTGTGGGTAAACGCCGACATCTACGAGTTCGAGCTTTCCCACATTCAAGTTGGGCAGAAGGCAACGATCGCGCTTTCGTATTTTCCCGGGCGGACTTTTACCGGAAAAGTTTCCTGGATCTCCCCGGTTCTGGATGAGAAAAGCCGCACGATAAAGGTGCGGCTCGAGGTCCCCAACCAAGACTTCAACCTGAAGCCGGAAATGTATGCCAACGTCGAGCTTGAGGTTGATGCCGGCAGGAAATTGGCCATCCCTGATGAGGCCGTCTTGGATTCCGGCTTAAGGAAGGTTGTCTTTATCGACAAGGGCGAAGGCCGCTTCGAACCCAGGGAAATAAAGCTGGGCGCTAAATTTGACAGCCACCACGAGGTTCTTTCCGGCTTATCTCCTGGCGAGCGGATCTTAGCCAGCGCCAGCTTCCTCCTGGACTCGGAAAGCCGGCTGAACGAGGCAATGGGCGCGATGGCAGGGATGCCAGGGATGGAGAAGGAAGGGACGCAGGGGAAAAAAGAGGGGATGAAAGGAATGAAGACGGAGGCGCCGGCGAAGAGCGGCCCGCAGGAGAAGAAAATCCAGGATCTGACTCTTACTCTATCGACTCAGCCTCAGAAGCCCAAAGCGGGTGAGAACATCGTCCGGCTGAAGATTACCGACAAAGCTGGAAAGCCCGTTAAAGACGCTAAGGTCGCTTTCGTCTTCCAGATGACCATGCCTGGAATGGCGCCCTCCAAGACGGACGGCAAATCATCCGGGGATGGCTTTTATGAAGCGAAGGCGAATCTTGCAATGGCGGGAGAATGGGACGCAACGGTCACGATTCGCCGCCTCGGCCAGAAAGAAATTCAGGAAAAATTCAGGCTCATAGCCCAACAGTAGAGAGAACGAAATGATTGAAAAAATTATCGAAGCAAGCGCGAGAAACAAATTTCTCGTTTTCCTCATGGTTCTTTTTCTCAGCGCCGGAGGACTCTGGGCGCTCAAGAATACGCCCCTGGACGCGATTCCTGATCTCTCTGATGTCCAGGTTATCGTGTACACCACATGGATGGGACGAAACCCGACGATCATGGAAGATCAAGTGACCTATCCCATTGTGACAACGATGATCTCCGCCCCGCGGGTAAAGTTCGTGCGGGCATTCTCGGATTTCGGCTATTCCTACGTCTACATCATCTTCGAGGACGGGACGGACATCTACTGGGCCAGGAGTCGAGTGCTCGAGTACCTGAACCAGGTGGCAGGGCGACTCCCACCGGGGGTTACTCCCACGCTTGGGCCTGACGCCACCGGGGTCGGCTGGGTCTTTCAATACGCTCTGGTGGATCAGAGCGGGAAATATGATCTGGCTCAGTTGCGAAGCCTTCAGGACTGGTACCTTCGCTACCAGATCGGCAGCGTCGAAGGGGTGGCGGAGGTGGCAAGCCTGGGCGGCTTTGTCCGCCAGTACCAGGTGAACCTGGACCCGAACCGGCTGGCAGCCTATCGCCTTTCGCTGAAGAGTATTGTCGATGCCATCCGCATGAGCAACAACGATGTCGGCGGCCGCTCCGTGGAGCTTAGCGGCGCCGAGTACATGGTGCGAGGGCGCGGCTATATCAAGTCGATCAAAGATATCGAGATGATCGCCGTGGGGGGCGACCGGGGCACGCCTATCCTTGTGCGCGACATCGGCGGGGTAGCCCTGGGGCCGGACATGCGGCGAGGCATTGCCGAACTGGACGGAAAGGGCGAGGTCGTGGGGGGCATCGTGGTCATGCGCTACGGCGAGAACGCCCTTAATCTGATCGACCGCGTTAAGAAAAAGCTCAAGGAGATCGAGCCGTCGCTGCCTCCCGGCGTGAAGATCGTCACCACCTATGACCGTTCGGATCTCATCCTGAGATCGATCGCCACCTTAAAGGAGAAACTGATTGAGGAGAGCCTCATCGTGAGCGCGGTGAGTCTCATATTCCTTTTTCACGTGCGCAGCGCGTTAGTGGCCATCCTCACTCTCCCCATCGCCATCATCATGTCTTTCATCGCCATGTACTACCTCAACCTTACCTCCAACATCATGTCCCTGGGCGGAATCGCCATTGCCATCGGCGCCATGGTCGATGCCGCAATCGTCATGGTGGAGAACGCTCACAAGCGGCTGGAAAAGTGGGAAGAGGCGGGCAGGCAAGGGAGTCGCACTCAGGTCATCATCGAAGCGGCGAAGGAAGTGGGCAAGCCTCTTTTCTATTCTCTGCTGATCATTACAGTCTCGTTCCTCCCGGTCTTTACGTTAGAGGCGCAGGAGGGAAGATCACGTTGGCGCCGTTGCTGATGGTCTTGCTGATTCGCGGCCGGATCCATCCGGAAGCCAAGAATCCCGTGAACCGGCTGCTGATCGCCCTCTACATGCCGGTGGTCCGGGGGGTGCTGCGCTTCAAGAAGATCACGGTTGCTCTGGCTGTTGTAGCGCTCATTCTTACCTTCCCCGCCTTCGTCCGCCTGGGCTCCGAATTCATGCCGCCGCTCAACGAAGGCATGATCTACTACATGCCCACGACTCTTCCGGGAATTTCTATTACGCAGGCGGGCCGGCTTCTTCAGATGCAAGACAGGATCTTGAAGAGCTTCCCTGAGGTCCAATGGGTCTTTGGCAAGGCCGGCAGGGCGGAGACTTCGACGGACCCCGCCCCATTCAGCATGGGGGAGACCACGGTGATGCTGAAGCCGGAGTCCCAGTGGCGCAAGGGAATGACGTGGGACAAACTTGTGGCTGAAATGGACAACGCGCTTCGGCTCCCGGGGGTGGCCAACGCCTGGACCATGCCGATCAAAAACCGCATCGACATGCTCTCCACCGGAATTCGCACCCCGGTCGGCGTAAAAATCTTCGGCCCCGACTTGGGCAAGATCGAACAGATCGGCAAGCATCTCGAGATGGTTCTTCAGACCGTCCCGGGAACGCGCACGGTCTATGCGGAAAGGGTAACCGCGGGTTACTATCTTGACTTCGAATTGAAGCGCGAGGAGATCGCCCGCTACGGCCTGGCCGTCGGTGATGTCCAGATGGTCATCGAGTCGGCCATTGGTGGAGAGAGCATCTCAACCACCGTGGAGGGGAGAGAGCGTTACCCTATCAGCGTGCGCTATGCGAGAGAACTCCGCGACGATGTGGACAGATTAAAACGGGTCTTGATTCCGACCATGATGAATGGCGCCCAGGTCCCTTTAGGGCAACTGGCGGAGGTTCGGCTGACCGCGGGCCCCTCCATGATCAGGGACGAAGATGCCCAGCTTTCCGGTTATGTCTTTGTCGATATGACGGGAAGGGACATCGGCAGCTACGTCGAGGAAGCCAAAAAGAAGGTCGCAGAGCAGGTGCAAATCCCCGCGGGCTATACCCTAACCTGGAGCGGGCAGTATGAGTACATGCAGCGGGCAAAGGAGCGACTCATCTATGTCGTTCCATTGACTCTCCTGATCATCTTCGTGCTCCTCTATATGAACTTTCAATCCGTCGCGAAGAGCCTCATCGTCCTCCTCTCCGTTCCCTTCTCCATGGTCGGCGCTGTCTGGTTCCTCTACTTCCTCGGCTACAACTTAAGTGTGGCGGTTTGGGTGGGAATCATCGCGCTTGCCGGCGTTGCGGCGGAGACCGGCGTGGTCATGATCG
>JACPFH010000333.1 GCA_016183075.1 Deltaproteobacteria bacterium
CCGCGTTGCCGACCACGCGCGCGGTGATCGAACGGCTTTGGGTGATGTCCACGCCGGTCCTGCGAAGCAGCGCCAGATGGTGGGCAAAGCGGGAGAGACAAATTTTCTCTATCAGGCCGCCGATAATCGGGAGCCTCAGCTTGATCGCATCGATGATCAGCCGGCCCCCTTCGTGAGCGCCAAGCACCCGCATGAGAACAAACAGGCCGGCGATCCCGAGGATGATCCAAAACCACCCGAAGCGTACAACATCCCCCGCGGTGATGACCGCCCGGGTGATAAAGGGCAGAGGGACCTTAAGGCTTTGAATGACCGGCAGGATGCGGGGAAAGACAAAACCCAAAAGGACTCCGATGAGTCCCAGGACCGCCGCCAATACCGTCGCCGGATAGATCGAAGCCCGGCGGATTTCCGAGGCCAGCGCGTCCTGCCATTCCAGAAATTCGACCAGGCGCTGCAGCACCTTATCGAGAGTCCCGCTGGCCTCACCCACACGAACCATGCTCACGTAAACGTCGCTGAAAATCGCCGGATGGCGTGACAACGCGTCCGAGAGGCTGCTGCCCCCCCTGAGGTCATCGGCGACTTGCCGAATGGCTCGCTGCATGCGTTTGTTGGTGGTCTGCTCCTCGCTATCTTCCAGGGCCTGAAGGATCGGGATGCCAGCCCCGATGGAAGTCGCCATGTGAACGCTGAAAGTGATAAGCTCCCTGAGTTTCACCGGCCGGGTGAGGTAAACCGCATTCCAAGCCCGCTCCGGCCTGGCCGCCACCAGATAGAGGTCCATCCCCCTCAACGTCACGGCAAGCTGTTCCTCATCATCGGCGAGCATGACGCCTTGCACGCTTTGTCCCGCCAAATTCCTTGCCCGATAATTAAAACGAGGCATCCCCTAGAGACTCGTCAATCGTCAATCGTTATTGGTCAATCGTAGTTCCTATGCGTTACTACCGGGTTACTATTCGTTACAGAACTCATTGTAACGAGGTAACGCATGGTAACTCATTAACCTTTGACTTTTGACCATTGACCATTGACCTATAATCCTACGGTTGGTAGGCGACCCGAATCACCTCATCGAGAGTCGTTACCCCGCGCGCAGCCTTTTGAATCCCGTCCTCCATAATGTTCGTCATGCCCTCTTCCCGGGCTTTCTGCAGAATCGCCTGCATCGAACTGCGCTGCGCGATCAACTGGGCGATGGCCGGGGACACGACCAGAACCTCGAAGATGGCAACGCGGCCGCGGTAGCCGGTCTGAAAGCAGCGCATGCACCCCTTGCCCCGATAGAACGTGAACTCAGGCGTGGCCGGATTCAAACCGATCACCTGCAGGAGGGAACGATCCGGCACGGCTGCTTCCCGGCACTGGGTACAGATCTTCCGCACCAGCCTCTGCCCTACGATGGCAACGAACGCCGAAGCCATCAGCGTGGGGTTGACGTCCATATCAAGCAGCCTGGGTATTGCCCCGACGGCGTCGTTGGTATGGAGGGTGCTGAACACCAGATGACCGGTCAGCGCCGCCCGGATGGCCACGTCGACCGTCTCCGCGTCGCGCATTTCTCCCACCAGTATAATGTCAGGGTCTTGCCGCAACATGGCTCTCAGCCCCGAGGCAAAGGTTAAACCCGCCTTGACGTTAACCTGCGACTGGTTGAGATCGGAGATCTCGTATTCCACCGGGTCTTCCAACGTCATGATGTTTTTTTCACTGGTGGTGACGAAGGCCAACGTTGAATAGAGCGTGGTCGTCTTCCCCGAACCGGTAGGCCCGGTCACCAGGATGATGCCGTTCGGACGCTGCACGCTCTTTCTAAAGGCCTCCAAGGCCAACGGAGAGAAGCCGAGATGCTCCAGGCCCACAACCATTCTCTCTTTGTCCAGAATCCGCATGACGATCTTTTCGCCGAAGATGGTGGGAAACGTGGAGACCCGAAGGTCGTAGTTTTTTCCTTCCAGAGCAAAACCGATTCGCCCGTCCTGCGGCAGACGGTTCTCCGCGATATCCATGCTCGCCATGATCTTGATCCGGGTGGTAACGGCCGGCTGAAGCATCTTGCTGACGCTCGGCCGGCCGTGGAGGATCCCGTCGATGCGGACCCGGATTCGGAGGTTTTTCTCTTCGGGCTCGATGTGGATGTCCGTCGCTTCTTCCCGCACGGCGCGCCCGATCAGCGTATCCACAAGCCGGACGACCTGAACCCCAAGGGTCTCATCGCCCTCCTGCGCACCCGCGTACCCGCCCTTTTCCTCCCTGGTCTCCGGGCGGGATGCCTCGGCCGCTCCCGCCCCATAATGCCGGGAGATCGCTTCTCTAATCGTGGATTCGGGAGCAAACCGGGCGTCGATATAGAGCCGGGTCGTAAACTGGAGCTGATCGAGCGTGGAGAGCTCAAACGGATTGGCCATCGCAACGGTGAGCCGATTCTGCGCCAGGGCGATGGGAATCACCTTGCGGTCGGCGGCGAATTGGCCGGAAACTTTCTTCAAGGCCTCGGGGTCGATGCGCGTCTTAGAAAGATCCACGCTCTCAATGCCCGCCTCCATCGCGATAAGGGACCGAACGGCGTCGGCGCTGAGATTAAAAAGTTCCTGCAGCAAAACCGGAATCGGCCTGCCGGTTTTCTCCTGTTCGTGAAGGAGAAGCGCGAGCTGGTCAGCGCTGATCAACCCCGCCTCCACGGCCAGCACACCCATCCCCTTCCTCTTCGAGGGCTGGGCCTTGTCCTTGACCGCGGCTTGCTCCACTTTCTCCTCTTTGAGGGTGTCAAACATCGAGCGGGGGTGTCGGGTTTTTAATTGACATCTCCGTAAGTTAGCGATTATACTAGCGCCGTCGTCAAAAAGCAATGAAATAGACCGGAGCAGGCGCCATTTTAAATCAGTAAATGGTGTTTTATCTGAATTAACCAGTGGACCAAAAAGAGGAAACCTTCCTGCGCGGCTCTGCTGAGGAGCATCTTCGCCTTCGCCTCATCATCATCATTCCCGTCATCTTCATTCTTGTCTCCCTCAGCGTGGGTCTGATCGCCATGACCTTGACTCAGTGGGTCTTCCGCCCGCCGCAGCCAACCTCCAGAGACCTCCTGCTGCTGCGGCTCGGCATTGTCGGATCCTCGCTTTTTGCCGGACTGCTCGGCGCCCTGCTCGCCTACAGCATTACCAAGCCGGTGAGGAAAGCGATCTTCGAGGCGGAAAAAATGATCCGCTATGCCAAGGCGGACCCGGTCCCGATCACGGCGGCGAATGAAGTCGGCGCGCTATCCGCCCTGTTCGACCAGGCCTTTGTTTCCTTTGTTGAAGTCGTGCAGGCGAGAGAAATGCTCGACGGGATCAACGAAGGGATTATCGCACTCGACAAGGACGGCAGGGTCGCCGGGATGAACTTGCGGGCCCGCCAGACACTCGAGGTCTCGCTGGCCGATGCGCGCCAGCAAAGCCTGCAAGAGCTATTGGGTCCGGCCCCGGCCAACGGCCTTTTGCTCGGCATCGCGGAAGGCGTGCTGCGCGAGGAGCAAGAGCGGGGGCACAACCGCGTTCCTTTTCGCTCCCCTTCGGGTAGAGAACGACTGCTTTCCGTCAAAGCGGCGCCGCTCAGGCTCGGCAACGAGCTCCGGGAATTCATCGGTGTGATCATGACCCTGAGCGAATATCCCGGCAGTCCACCCCAGTTTCCCGAAATTGTCGGACAGAGCGAGCCGTTCACGGAGGTGCTGGACCTCGTCGCCAAAGTCGCCCCGAGCGACTCCACCGTGCTCCTCATGGGAGAGAGCGGAACCGGGAAAGAGATCATTGCCGACGCCGTTCACCGATTGAGCCGGCGTGGGGAAAAACCTTTCGTCAAGCTCAACTGCGCGGCGATTCCCGAAGGGCTCTTGGAAAGCGAGCTGTTTGGCCACGAGAGAGGAGCCTTCACGGGAGCGACGGGCAAGAAGCCTGGAAAGTTCGAGCTGGCCGACGCCGGGACCATCTTCCTCGACGAGATCGGCGACATGAGCCCGTCCACGCAGGCGAAGGTGCTGCGCGTACTTCAAGAAAAGGAGGTCACCCCGCTCGGGGGGACCCAGGTGAAACAAGTCGATGTGAGGATCATCGCCGCCACCAATAAGGATTTGCTCCAGGAGGTCCGGGCAGGAAGATTTCGCGAGGACCTCTTTCACCGTCTCAATGTCATGACGATCAGCATCCCGCCCTTGCGGGAAAGGAAATCCGACATCCCCTTCCTGGCGGACCACTTTCTCGCCGTGGTCGCCAAGAAAAGCCAGCACGAGAAAAAATCGCTCTCGCGCAGCGCCATGGACTGCCTGCTGAGTTATTCGTGGCCCGGCAATGTCCGGGAACTGGAGAACGCGATCGAGCGCGCCTGTCTTCTTTCCAACGGATCGGTGATCCAGCCCGAGGATCTGCCCCCCGCTTTCACCCCCCCAAAGCCGGTGGCCATCGCGGACGCCAATGGTCTGGAAGCGAAAACCGACCGGTTAGAGACCAAGGCATCGCTGAACGATACGCTCGAAGCCCTCGAAAAGGAGCTCATCATTCAAGCTCTGAAAAAATGCAAAGGGGTTCAGGTCGAAGCGGCGAAGCTCTTGGGGCTGAACCACAAGAACCTGTGGCACAAGATCCGAAAGCACAAAATCGAACCGGGCTACCTCAAGGAAGGATAAAAGCGTATCCGCTTACGTGCGCCGGTTTAACGTTTGTCTCCCCTGTCCGTCCGCCTCTTGCCTCTCTTGATCTACTAAACCTTGGAGCTTACTCGGCTCCGGCAATTCCCAAGGCCGCTCCTCCCAGGCCCGGTAGGTCCGAACGACCACATGATCCTCATCTCTCCATGGCACTTAGGACAGGTTAGGGGATCTGTCTCACGCAGACGTCAGAGAGTTTCCCCCGCTCGTTGCCGACTGGCCCTCAACCCGCTCGGCGCAAGATCCCTTCTGCCAGCGGTGTTTCCTCCGCGCTTCGACACATCGAGCCACTACAGCTTCTTACACGGGCAATCCACGAGGAAAGGCGCGCGCGGAGTCCCGCAGGCGCGCTTGCGTAACCGTTTGTGAGCTGCGCCGGATCTTTTCGCAAATCGTATAGCTCTCGCTCTCCCGTTTCGTATTCAACATAGAGATGATCCATTGAGCGCACGGCTACATAGACAGGAAGAGTTGCCGGGCCGTGAAGAAATATCCCATCGAATCTGGACAAGAAAGGTTCCGGGACCGGGTAACCCTCTATAAGCACTCCTTGGCGCCATTCTCTTAACGATGGGGGGTTGAATTTGAAGAGAGGTGCGAGGGAGCGCCCATCCACGAAACCGGGCGGAACCACGCCAGCCCACTCAGCGAAGGTCGGGGCTAGATCGGTTTCCAGGGTGAGATGAGAGACCGAATGGCCCGCCGGGATCCCCGGTCCTCTGATCACCAGCGGAACGTGGATATCCTCGTCATAGGCTGTTTGCTTGCCTGGCATCAGGCGATGCTGGCCCAGATGGAAACCATTGTCCGAGGTGAAAACGGCTTGGAGAGACTGAAGTCGCTTGCGGTAAAGCTGATCGATTTTCTCTACTTGTTTGTCGTTGAGAAGCGGTAGAGTTCTGACAAATGCGGGCTTTGCGCTGACATCGCTCTCGTTGAAGGACGAAGTCCGGGGAGCCTTCACATTGGGAAATAGGTCCTGGTGCCGTGGCGCGGGGGTGGCCGGTTTGTGCGGGGCGTAAGTAGCAACGTAGAGAAAAAAAGGTGTTCCTTTTGCAGCCGCTTGCTTGATGAAAACCTTAGCTTTCCGAGCGAGCACATCGGTTAGGTAGTCGGCCGGGGCATCCTTGTAAACAACGATCGTCCCGTTCTCGTTCATCCTGTAGTTGAATTCAGCGTACGCCTTGCGGTGAACGGGGCTATCCCACTCATCCCACCCTGGTGGAACGTAGGTTTCTTGCCCCTTGCCGGTGTATCCATTCAGGTACTTGCCCATCAGCGCGGTCGTGTAGCCCGCCGCCTTCAACCAGGTTGCAACGGTCGATGTCTCGTGCCCGAGATCGCGGAACTTTTGGAACCCACGCGTGTTCTGCATGATACCGTGGTTGTGGACATACTGGCCACGCAGAATCGATGATCGTGATGGACAGCAGAGTGAATCTGTTACAAAGAAATTTGACAACGAAGTGCCTTGGTCAATGAGAAGCTTTCTGAGCTGCGGCATCGCTTGGATCCCTTCCATATCCAGGTCGTCGGTGAGGATAAAAACGATGTTGGGGCGGGTTCCGTGCGCGTCGAGGTGTTTCGGGTATGGAGTCGGTACGGAAGCGCGAAGCGGCGAGTGGCCGTACGCACCGAGGAGCGCCGCCCACAAAGCCAGCCATAAAAATCTTTTGTTAGTCATCTCGAAACCTCCTTATTTGATCCGCCTAAATACTTTAGCGTAGCTGCTCGTCAATTTAGGGAACTTTTCTGACAACGCCCTGACTATGCTTTTGACGAGCGACTCATGGAGCCAATCGACTTTTGCCCGCCTTGCCCTTTGCTACCCGGATCTGTGTGGACAGTTTATATCTGACCCCATCTATTTCGTAATCATGCTCGCCGAAAAACGCTCGGTAGCCCTCGGTTGGTAGTGCGACTTCGCCGATAACCTTCCCGCCCCTGACCGTGACAGCTCTTTCCGCCCATAGGGCTTTGCGGAAGTCTTGTGTCGGAGCCTCTGCTAACCAAAGCCGCGCAGATAATGGCGGCGGCCCCTCGACGATGAGTCGCAATTTGCCGTTGGTCTCTTCGTACTTCCAGGAAAGCTTCGGCATGGGCTTATCGTTAATCTGATGCCGAGAAAAAGCCGCAAGTCCGTTGATGGCATCCGAGAACTGGCTCAGGCCGATCTTTTCCTTCTGGCGAAGGTCGTGCCCCGCATTGGGAACATAGGCGAGCCACTTCTCCCCTTTGAGGTCATCCCAGTAGAGGTTAAGCGCATCCGTCGCCCAGTAATGATCGTTGGTCCCGTTGATGATTAGCTTGGGAATGGTCAGTCGATCGCGGTAAGCCCAGGGATCCACCATGCCCCAAAGACCGCGGGCATCTGGTGCATCCGGAGGTGATGTAACGCGGCTTGCGAAGTGTGAGAGAATCCTTTCGCTATACCCGCCGAAGACTTCCAACTGGTGCTGAAGTTGCGCTTGTATGTTGAGCATGTCAAAAACCAGGGGCGCAATTGCCTTAACCCTCGGATCAAAGGGGGCCGTAAGCCAGGCCGTCCAACCACGCTTTGACCCTCCCGAGAGAATGAACTTCTTCACCCCCTGGTTCCATTCCTTTAGGCTGAATTCTTGCAAAACATCCATAGCCTTGACTACGCTCTTAACCATTGGGAAAAGAACCGGCCAGTTTTCATCTTTTGTCTCCAGGTAACGCCGAAACGTTTCCGCGATCAGAGCGCTCTCACGGAACTTACCTTCCAAAAGCGGCTGATTCGGGACTTGAAAGAGAAAAGCAATTGGCGCCCCGATCTTCCGCGCAAGCTCCAAGCCAAGATAGGCGGACCAAGGCTTCGCGGAGCCTCCGGTAATCCACAAAAACATAACGTCCTTAGGGGCAATGTTACTAGGCTCATAAACCTGCAACTGATGCTCCCAGGTGATTCCCTGCCAGGACTGCGAGACAAGCTGGAGATCGTAGACTGTACCTCCGGGCTGGTCCCATTTCTGTTTCATCTTCCAAATAAATTGGCTTTCCGGTTTCTTAAGGTACGCTTCCAAATCGGCCCGTGCGGAGGATACAGCGAGCACCACACCGAAAACGGCAAGCACTCCGAAACCTAAAAATGAGGCAATCCTTGAGAACATCGAAAACTCTCCTCTGTTTCATCTTCTAGGGTCGCAGCCATGCGAATACCTGCCCTTCGGGGAAAGGGATATGAAGTGCAAGCTCAAACATGCCGTAAAAGAAGCCCCAGGAGATGAGCGTTATCGCAATCGTTATTGGCCACTTTTCCCGACCAACAATTTTGAGATAAAGAAGAGTTGTCACCGCCACCGCGAGCGAGAAACCCAGAAGCCATATCGCCACCAAAAAGCCCACCATCCAGCCGATTATGCTCATAGTTCGGCTACGAATCACTTCCCCGGGCAGGTCCGCGCCTACATCGCCTTCGCCGCTTATCACTCTCTTTGCCTTGCCCGCGAGCTCCAACCCTAACTGAACGACAGCCAGCGCTAGAACCGGAAAGCCGATCACCCAGGGGAAAAGACCGGCGCGATAGCCGAAGACCCTGCTCTGCCACAGCGCGCCGGCCAGCGTGACGACGAGGAGGCCTGTAAAAGAGATGTCCCAGAACCTCAGCGCGCCCTTTTCCTCCTCAACACGCTCCTCAAGGGTCACGCCCACCGCCTCCAGTTGAGCCTGTAATTTCCCTCGGCTCCGCCATCTCTTCTTAATCTCAGGATAGAAGATGCCCATCAGCGTCAGGATGAAAAGGATAATGACCCCAGGTCGCCACAGCCACGCGGGCCCGTAGTTGTCCGTAGACAGAAAGAGCCTGTTTTCCATCAGCGGTCCCAATACCAGACCTAAAATCAAGGGGGGCCTTTGCCAGCCCAGCTTTACCATCACCCACCCGAGCAAGCCGAACCCCAGGACAACGAGCATGTCTTCAGAGGCGTTTTTCTCGGCAAAACCCCCTAAGTAGATGAGCAGGATGATGAACGGAATCAGCAGGCTAGCGCGGATTTCGGTGATCTTAGCGAGTTGGTTTAGAAACAGGAAGCAAATCCCCACGGTGATGATATTAGAAACAACGATGATCCAGACAAAGGAGAACGTAAGGTCGAGCTTGCCCTTCGGGGGAGGGAGAAGCATGTCCGGTCCAGGCACAATCCCCTGGATGATAAAAGCTCCGAGGAGAATCGCCATAATGACGCTGCCGGGAACGCCGAATGCGACCGTCGGAATAAATGCGCCGCCCAGCACAGAGTTGTTCGCTGCTCCAGGCCCTAAAACTCCCTCCACCGCTCCCTTGCCGAAGCGCTCTTTATTTGGGGAACTCTGCACCGCGTGCGCATAAGCGATCCACTGACCTATGGCGCCACCCATCCCTGGAATGACACCGATATAGGCGCCCAAGGCGCTGCATCGTATAACCAGCCACCAGTGGCGAAACGTATCTTTCACCCCTTCCATAACTCCGCCCAACTCGCCCGCCTTCTCCTTGGCGATGCTCCCCCCCTGTACCGCCAGATCGATGATCTCGGGAATGGCGAACAACCCTACCGTTACGGGTACCAGGCCGATTCCATCCCAAAGAAAAAGCTGTCCGAAGGTGTAGCGCTGTATCCCCGATATGGGATCTAAGCCTATCATCGCTAAATAAAACCCGATTCCCCCTGAGATGAGGCCTTTAAGCAGGTCCCCGCCGCTCAGTGCGACCACGAAGGTTACTCCCAGCAGCCCGATCATGAAAAATTCCGGGGAGCCAAAGGTAAGAACCAAAGGGCGAACGATCGGGATGGAAACCGCCAGACATAGGGCGCCAAAGACCGCACCCACCAAGGAGCTCATCAGCGCCGCCCCTAACGCTCTGCCGGCTTCACCCTTTTTGGCCATGTGAAAGCCATCGACAATGGTGGCTGCGGTTGTTGGCTCGCCTGGGACGCCGAACAGAATGGAGGTGATATCTCCCGTAGTGGCCGTGACCGCCGACATGCCTAGGAGAAAAGCAAAGGCTTCGACTGCAGACATCTTGAAAATAAAGGGAAGCATGAGGGCCAAAGTAGTAGGCCCTCCCAATCCAGGAAGGATTCCCACCCAGAAGCCCACAAATATTCCTATCATCATCAAGCTGAAGGTCGACCAAGTGAAGACCTGATAGAGTCCGGAGAAAAACGCATTGGCCATCTCAATCATGAAAGAATAAGCCTCCCTCGGGGAATCCCGACTTTGTTCTAAGGACCGTTAATCTCGCTTGATTGATTTTTCCTCTTCTATCAACCATCAATCTCGCCTGATTGTTTTTTCCTCTTCTATCTGATGGCGGGGTTTTTCCGGGGAGGCGCTTTCGGGTTCGTTCATTGCCTTTCTGAACCCTCTTATCGCCTCCCCGAGGGACCTCGCCACGTCGGGGAGCTTCTTTGGTCCAAGGACCAGCAACGCGATAACGAGAATAACGATCAATTCCGGCATGCCGATGCCTCCGAGCATAATCTGAATCTCCTTTCCCTTAGGCAGGGCTAGCTCACGGGCTCCTCTTTTGCTTCCCCCAGCGTCACGTGGAGGATTAATTCCTTTTTGTTTCGTAGGATCTTCAATCGGACTTTTTTCCCCACGGATGTCTGGGCCACGATGAGAGGGAGATCGCTCGATCGTTTGATCTCTTTCCCATCAAATTCAACGACAACATCGCCTACTTGAACTCCTCCGCCGCTCGCGGGTCCATCCTTCGTGATCTCAGCGACCAAGGCGCCCCGCGGCTGATCTAAACCAAGGGCCTCGGCAATCTCCGGAGTAACCCTCTGGATCACCACGCCGAGCCAGCCTCGGCTGACTTTTCCCTTGGCCTTGAGCTCCGGGAGTATCTCCTTCACGAGATTAATAGGAGTCGCAAAGCCGATACCAATACTGCCCCCAGTTTCGCTAAGGATGGCTGTGTTGATGCCCACGACCTCGCCGCGCATATTGATCAAAGGCCCGCCAGAGTTCCCTGGATTGATGGAAGCGTCGGTCTGGATAAATTGGTCGTAGGGGCCTTCGCCGATATTTCTGTCCTTTGCGCTCACAATTCCTCGGGTGACGGTATTGTCCAGACCGAAAGGATTGCCTATTGCCAAGACCCATTCTCCGACGTTAAGCCGGTCAGAGTCTCCCAGACTGGCTATGGGAACATCCTCCTGGACATCGATTTTTATGAGAGCAATGTCGGTTTTTGGATCCTTACCAACAATCCTCGTTCCAACTTCCCTTCCGTCCCAGAGCTTGACCTTAACCTTCTCTGCGTCCTCAATCACATGATGGTTGGTCAAGATGAAGCCCTCTCTGTCGATGATGAATCCCGATCCGAGGCTCTGTTGGGAGAAAGGACCCTGAAAGAGCGGGCCGCCAAAAAATCTCTCCCAAAAACTGCCAAATTCTTGCTCGGCAACAGACCCTTCAGCAGTCTTGACCGCGGAGATATTGACCACCACCGGCCTAATCGTCCTCACTAGATGGACAAAGTCCACGCTTCGCTGAGAGGCTTCGACTTTCGTGTTCACTATTGGAAACCGCCCTACCAGCCCCCAGCTCACCACTACAACCCCTGCGAAAACTAACGAAGACACGGTGAGGAAGGTCTTGTAGCGGAAATTATTCGGATGGGCTTTCCATTTCGTCATTTCTTAGCTCCTGTTCTGCTTCGGTGCTGAAGACCAGGCGCAAAGACCTGATCAGAGGCTAGCCCGCCCTGGAAGCCAGGACGTATAGATTTCGCCCTAACCCTGGAGCGGTCTGTGGAACTATTGAAGGGAGGAGATCAGATTAGAAAGACAGAATGGAGCTTGTAGAGCTTGAGATCCTCTTTCCGGGTTCTTGCCCCTTCCCCGGCTCCCAATGAAAAGACGGTTTCAACAGGCAAGGGATAAAAGTACTTAGCCTGACAGGGTGGCTTATGGGATGCTGTGATCTGCCCATCGTCTTCTTGATTGATCCCATGACCCAAACTAACTAAGGCGGCTTTTACGGGGCGGCT
>JACPFH010000334.1 GCA_016183075.1 Deltaproteobacteria bacterium
ATCTTCTCTCAAAGCGTCGGCGAAGGACCCCACGAGGCCCTTTTTACTCCGGATGGGCGCCTGGTCTGTGTTCCGTGCGCTTCGGGTGATCTCTATCTCGTCCCGCCCGAAAATCCCGACCGCTTCACCGTGCTACGCTGCGGTTTCGGGGCCGGCCACGTGGATTTCTCTTCGGACGGGCGCTACGCTTACGTCGCGAATTCCCTGGATGACGATGTTGCCATCGTCGATCTTGTCGTGAAAGAGGTCGTGGCGCGGGTTCCAGCCGGAGCTGGAGCCCACCGTCCAACCCTAAGCGAAGACGGCCGCCTGCTCTTTGTCGCCAATTTTGTCGCCGATACCGTGACCGTCATCGACACCCGATCCCGCGAGGTCACCGGTACCGTGCCGGTCGGGACCTATCCCCACGACGCAGTGCGGGCGCCGGGCGGAAGAATAGCCGTGTGTAGCTACGGCTCGGGAAGCGCCACGGTCATCGACCCGGCGCGCGGGCTGGCAAAGACGGAGCTCGAAACCGGCCAGGGAACGTCCCACTGCGGCTTCCTGTGCGGCGGGGCACTCGGCCTGTTCGCCAACTCGATTTCACAGGATGTGACGATCGTCGACATGGAGAAAACCACGCCGCGCGCCACCATTGCGGTTTCTGCCAGAGCAACACGGGTAGACCAACTGTAACCTCCGGATCACGCCTGCCCGTCGGCGCCGGATAGTCACACCGTTCCCTTATGAGCTCGGGCGCTACTTCGAGCCTGGGGTTGGCCATGTTTGTAAATATGGGGACAACACGATAGTGGAAAGTGGCCCTCCGCGACACGCTGCGACGGTTATCGTCTTACGACCGGACCGACACGGGCACTTCGAGGTTTTCCTGACCCGCCGGCCGCACGATATGGAGTTTCTCGGCGGCTATTACGTCTTTCCGGGCGGCGTGGTGGAAAAAGACGATGAGTCCCCGCAGATGCTGCGCCGGTGCTATGGGCTATCCCCGCGCGTCGCGCAGCGTGTCGTAGGGGCTCGGCTCAGCCCGAAACTCGCCATGGCCCATTGGGTGGCGGGTATCAGGGAGCTTTTTGAAGAAGTTGGGATTCTTCTTTGCGTCACAGAAACCGGCGAACCCGTAGACATGAAAAATGAGGAGAGAAAAAGCCGGCTGTACCGCAAGCGCAAAGCGCTGGTGGCGGGAGCGATAAGCTTTGCGGAACTGTTGGAGTCGGAGGGGCTTTTTTGCGACACCGGAACACCGGTCTATTTTTCGCACCGCATTACCCCACAAGAGCGCCCGGTGCGATTCGACACCTGTTTCTTTCTCACGCCCATGCCGATCGACCAAACCCCGCTGCTCGCCTCCGAGGAAGTCGCCGAGACCCGATGGCTCACGCCCGAGCGTGCGCTCGAAGAATTCCGCCGAGGAAGGCTGCCTTTGGTGCCGCCGACGCTAGCGGCGTTGGAAACGCTCAGCGACTTCGATTCCTGGCGCTCTCTTTCGGCCGTTGTCCACTCGGGGGTTTACAGGCGATGATCAATAGGGGATAATAGTGTGGCTTCGCGACAAAAAATACTATGGGACATGCCAAGCATAAAAACGAGACGCTGCTTGAGGAACTCATCGCTGCGGCGCAAAGGCTCAACATCCAGGTGCGAACCGAAAAGCTGCTGCGGGAAGTAGGCTACCGCGCCCACAGCGGTCGCTGCCGCTTGAAGAACCGCAACCTCATCATCATTGATCGGGACGCTCCCCTGAGCGAACAGATCGACTTTCTTGCCGCCGAGCTGAGCAAACAAGCCAGCGGTTTGGATCTCTTACCGCCTCAGGTCAGAAGCCGGCTGCACCGATAGCCCGATGTCGCCTATCGTCAGTCGGAGGGTTCCACCCGGATCCGCTTCGCGGCTTCGATCCCGAGCGCAAATTCGTCCTTTCCCACCCTCAGTGTTATGATCCCCAAGGACGGAGCCACGTCCAAAACGTGTATTCTGGCTCCCGGCACAAGCCGGTGCTCGTGCATGAAAGCGAGCAAACGGGCATCTCTCTCCCCGCCCTCCGTGATGCATTCCAGCACGACCTCTTTGCCGGCAGCAATTTGCGCCAGCGGCACTCCTTTATGGCGGGCAGCCGAGTCTTTGCCGGGGATCGGATTCCCGTGGGGACAGGTCGTGGGGTGGTGAAGCAGTTTGGCGAGCCGTTCTTCCACCTCATCAGAGATCGCGTGCTCCAGGCGGTGGGCTTCCTGGTGCGCCTTGACCCAATCCAGGCCTAAAAGGTCGGTGAGAAATCTCTCCGTCAGAAAATGACGACGCAGGATGCCCTCCGCCACCTTCCTCCCTTTGGCGGTGAGATGAATCTCCTTGCGCCGCTCCACCTTCACGTAGCCGTCACTGTGTAGCCGCCGCAAGGTACTGAACACGGTAGATGCGGAAACACCCATCTCATCCGCCACCCTGGCGGCAATGACCGGTTGCACCTCCTCGCCGAGAACGTAAATCGCTCTCAAATAGTCCTCACCGGTCGGCGTGATTTTTGGCTCTTCCATAGTCTTGACAAACTTTATTTCTTAGTATATACGAATATTCTAAATTTGACTTATCAAAGATCATGTCTTGCCCCTACCTCACTGCGACCCTCGCGAACGCCCCATCATATTGGAGGCGTCGCCGAACTTCAACCCTACGGAGGTTATCGGACCATGCGCACGACTTTTTTCCTTCGGCTCTTGACCGCTGCCTTTCTGCTGTCGGAACTTTTACTGCCCAGACAGGCTACTCCAGCCGGCTCCGCGGAGGTCATTGTGTACTCGGCGCGGATCGAAGCGCTGATCAAACCCATGTTCGACGCCTTTTCTGCAAGGACAGGAATTAAGGCCCAGTATTTCACCGCAAGCGAAAAGGAACTGTTCGAGCGCCTCAAGGCGGAAGGCTCTAAAACTCCCGCCGACGCCTTCATGACAGTGGACGCCGGGAATCTCTGGATTGCCCAGCAAGCCGGGCTCCTTCAAGGATTCAAGTCGGAGGTGATCGAAAGGAACATCCCGGCCCATCTTCGAGCCAAGGACAACTCCTGGGTTGGCCTGTCGATGCGGGCCAGGCCCATCATGTACAGCACCGAACGGGTCAATCCCTCCGAGCTGTCCACCTACGAGGCGCTGGCCGAGCCGAAGTGGCGCGGGCGTCTGTGCCTGCGCACCTCGAGACAGGTTTACACGCAGTCACTGGTCGCAACCATGATCAAGACGCTGGGCGAGAAGCACGCTGAAGAGATCGTGCGCGGCTGGATGGCCAATCAACCGCGCATCCTCGATAGCGACACACGGATCCTGGAAGGAATCGCCGCCGGCCAGTGCGACGTAGGCTTAACCAACACCTATTACCTCGCCCGACTTAAGGCAAAAAACGCCGCCTTCCCCGTGGCGGCCTTCTGGCCCAACCAAAGTGATCGCGGTGTCCACGTGAACATTTCCGGGGCCGGGATCACGAGATATGCAAAGAACCGAAAGAACGCCATTCACCAGGTAAATGTCGCGGCTGCCGGCGAACTTCAGGTCGCCGCGGTCAAATTGCTAGATCGAGCTGGTTATAGATAGAACGGCGTGGATCGCTGCGATGGACGCCAACCAGACCCGAGATCTCCCCTACCGCACGCGCGGCCGTAGAGCATGGTTGAGGCCCGACCCTTGGCCGGTCGCCGCCGGAATAGTGGGCCTCCTCGTGGCAACGCCTATCCTGGTGGTCATTTCCTCCCTGGTAAACCCCAGGGTGGAGGTCTGGGCTCATCTATGGGAGACCCAATTAGCCGAATTGATCTGGAATACGCTCAGGCTGATGATCGGCGTGGGTCTCGGTGTGCTTGTTCTTGGAACGGGGCTCGCTTGGCTCGTGAGCATGTATCGCTTCCCCGGTCGAGCGGTATTCGAATGGCTCCTCATTCTTCCTCTGGCGATCCCGACTTACGTGATCGGCTTTGTCTTTCGAGCCGTTCTGGACTACACCGGACCCGTCCAAACTCAGCTCCGTACCATCTTTGGACCGCAGCTCTGGTTCCCCGAAGTCGCTTCCTATAGTGGGGTCACCCTTGTCATGACGTTGGTCCTTTATCCCTACGTTTACTTGCTAGCCCGTACGGCTTTTTTAGAACAGTCAGCAAGCAAGCTCGAAGCGGCCCGCGCATTGGGAGCGGGAACATGGCTCCTCTTTTGGAAAGTGGCGCTACCGTTAGCGCGCCCATCCATCGTAACGGGCCTGGCCCTAGCCCTGATGGAGGCACTCGCGGACTTTGGCACGGTTGCCATCTTCGGCTACTCGACCTTCACCGTCGCCATCTACCGGGTCTGGTTCAGCATGTTCGATCGTCCTGCGGCTACGCAACTCGCTAGCCTCCTTATGCTGTGCACCTTGGGGCTTTACGTGCTGGAAAGGGCGGGACGTGGTCGAGCCCGCTTTTATCAGACCGAAGGAACCATGCGCCCAACCGCGCCAAAGACGCTGCGTGGGTGGAAGGCGTGGACCGCAAGCGGGACAGCCACCCTAGTAGTCGGAGTGGCATTTTTTCTGCCGGTTGCCCAGCTCCTCGCCTGGGTTGTGGCCGGTCCCGACTACGACGCCCGATATCCCGAGCTCTTGACAAGTACGCTGCTACTCGGCGTGGTGAGCGCCCTCTTGGCGGTAAGTGCTGCCGTGGTGGTGGCCTACGGTGTCCGCCTCAGCAATAGCCGGGTCGTCTCCACCTTCGCCGGTATCGCCAGCATGGGATACGCGCTTCCGGGTTCCGTGATTGCCGTCGGCGTGCTTGCCCCTCTGGCATTCCTCGATCACACGCTGGATGCCTTCCTTGAGCGGAGCTTGGGCATATCGACCGGGCTCATGCTCACGGGGTCTATGGTGGGCCTAGTGTTCGCTTATCTGGCCCGCTTTCTCGCGGTTAGTCATCAAACTGTGGAAGCAAGTCTGGTAAAAGTTACGCCGAGCATGGATATGGCGGGGCGCTCCCTTGGGGCCAGCGCGACCACAGTCCTCCGTCGTATTCACCTCCCTCTGATTCGGCGTGGGTTAAGCGCCGCTGCCATCCTCGTCTTCGTGGACGTAATGAAGGAGATGCCAGCAACGCTCCTGCTCAGACCATTTGGCTATGACACTTTGGCGGTACGGGTATGGCAGTTGACCTCGGAGTCCTTTTGGGAGGCTGCTGCTCTTCCAGCCCTGACGATTGTGGCAGCCGGCGTCGTTCCGGTCCTTATATTGATGAGAAGCCGAACGCAGTGGATCCCAGGGTGATTTCAGCGATGAGAACCCGGCTCTTCTTAGCTCTTCTTGTAAATCTTCTCTGCAGGGCGGGGGGTCCTATCAGATTCCAAACAGCGTCTGAGCGTTGCAGCTCGTAGAGCGTGCCACCTCCTCTAAGGATATGCCTTTCACTCCGGCTACGACGTCGGCCACCAATCGGAGAAAGGCGGGCTCGTTGCGTTTTCCTCGATGCGGTACGGGCGCGAGATAAGGAGCGTCGGTCTCCACCAGAATCCTATCTAACGGCACCTTGCGCACCACATCCCTCAAATACTCTGCATTCTTAAAGGTAACGATCCCGCTGAACGAGAGAAAAAAACCCAGGTCCAAAAATTCTCTGGCGGCGTCGTAGTCTCCGGTAAAGCAGTGAATGACGCCGCCAACGGACCCTTTCGCTTCGCCGCACAATAGCTCCGCCACCTCGCGGTCCGAACGCCGGCTGTGAACCACCAGGGGAAGGCCGGTCTCCCGCGCGATCCCGATGAACCTGGAAAAAAGTTCCACTTGGGTTTGCCGCGGCGCGTGCTCATAATAAAAGTCGAGCCCGGTTTCCCCGACAGCAACGACCCCAGGTTCCCGCACCAGGGCACGCAGCTTGTCCCACTCTTCTTCACCCACGTCCTTGGCGTCATGGGGATGCATTCCGACCGTAGCAAAAAGGCCCGGAAACGATCGCGCCAAGCGAAGCCCCGCCTCGTTGCTGGAGAGATCGCCAGCACCGCCCACGATGATGATCTTTTCCACCCCGGCTTCGCTGGCCCGCCGGATTACCTGGTCCACATCCGCCGAGAACTCTGATCCCTGGATGTGAGCGTGGCTGTCGATCAGCATTGTACGGAGAAAGCCTACTTCTTAGGCTCCGTCTCGATGCGCGGGAACAGTACCTTGGGCCGCTTGACGGTGTGTCCCGGAGCAAAACATTTGCCCCATGCCGCGTCCGGCCTGGCCGTGGCTGCGCAGAGATTGAGAAGGTCGCGCAGTTGGTCCGTCGTGTCCGGCAGAAACGCCGCTAGCAAACATGCGAGAGTCCTTAGAGCCTCAAGCATGTGGTGCAACACTTCACCTACCCGAAATAGTTTGTCTTTGTCTGGGTATTTCATCAGTGTAAACGGCGCTGTTCGGACGATGTACCGATTGGCAACATCGAGAGCTGACCAGAGGGACTCCAACGCCCGATGAAACTGCAGCTGCGCGATGTAGCTTTCAAGCTCGCCTTTCGCTCGTTCGAACTTGTTGCGCAGTTCCGTATCTTCCAGGGCCGGTTTCACGCCCAAGGGCTGCACCTCGCCCTGAAAGTACTTCTGCTGCATCGCCAGAACCCGGCTGACGAGATTACCGAGGTTATTGGCTAGGTCTGTGTTGTAGCGGCCAATGAGGCTTTCTTCCCGAAAGTCTGCGTCTTGTCCGAACACGCTCTCGCGCAACACAAAGTAGCGGAACGCGTCCATGCCGATCTTCTCTTTCATCACCAATGGAGATATCACGTTACCCAGGCTTTTGGACATCTTTTGGCCTTCCACGGTCCAGAAGCCGTGGACGTTGAGATGTTTGTACAGCGGTAGGCCGGCGGCCATGAGCATGGTCGGCCAGAACACACCGTGCGGCTTGAGTATATCCTTACCAATGAAGTGTTGCGCTTCGGGCCAGAATTTCTCAAAGGCCGCCTCACCCTTGTACTTGAGGGCGCTTACATAGTTGATAAGCGCATCGAACCAAACGTAAGTCACGTAACGCTGATCAAAAGGGATCTCGATGCCCCAGGTCAGACGGCTCTTGGGGCGAGAGATGCAGAGATCGCCAATAGGCTCGCGTAGCATTGCCATTACTTCGTTTCTGAATCCCTCCGGCCGGATAAAGTCCGGGTGCTCTTCAATGTGACACAGCAACCGGTCCTGATATTTGCTCATGCGAAAGAAGTAATTCTCTTCTTCGATCAACTTGGGCTCGGTCAAGTGATCCGGACATTTGCCGCCGACCAGTTCCTTCTCTGTATAGAAGCGCTCGCAACCAAAGCAGTAAAGCCCGCTGTATCGGTCGAAGTAGATATCCCCGGCGTCATAGACTTTCGTCAGCAGCTCCTGGACGTAGCGGACATGATACCCATCGGTCGTGCGAATGAAGTGATCGTAAGTAAAACCACAGCTATCCCAGACAGCCCGGAAGGTCTTGCTGATTTGGTCCGTAAAGCCCTTGGGATCCCTCCCTGCTTCCGCGGCAGCCTGCGCGATTTTGTCCCCGTGCTCGTCTGTCCCGGTAAGATAGAACGTTGCGCAGCCGTTCGCGCGGTAGTAGCGCGCCAGGGTATCCGTGATGATCATCGTGTAGGCGCTGCCCAGATGGGGCTCGGCATTCACGTAGTATAGCGGGGTGGTGAGATAAATACGCTCCATTACGATGCCCTGAGCGTCTGCAGGAAAAAGTTCTCGAGCGCCAGGCGCCGGTTGACATTACGCTGGATTCGGGCGGCGGTCCGAGCCGCGCGCGAACGAAGAACCAAAAGCCGCTCTAGGCTGTAGCGGTCTGCCTGCTGCCTGATCACTTCCTCGCAGTCCCGATTCAAAAGCTGATTGTCGTCCTTTCGCACCGCGTACACCATGATATCCCGGTACCACCCTTCCGCCCACTCGAGAAATCGCAAGGTCTCTTCCTTTGCCGCCCCCAGTTCCTCGGCCGCTGCCAATGCGGCCCGATAGTCCCCGGCGCCGACCGCGGCGATCTTTTCCAACCACACGCGCCGCCGCTCCACAAGCAGATCCAATTCCCCGCTCAAGGCCCGGCCCGGACTGCCCATAGCCAGGTTGGCCAAAAGCCGCGCTTGTTCCCGCTGCGCTCCCTTGCGTGCCACCAGGAGTTCGACCACCACATCAACCGGAACGGGAGTAAAGAATAATCGCACGCAGCGTGAAACCAACGTGGGGAGGAGTCCGCCCGTGCTGGTCGAGATCAAAATGATCAGGGAACCCTGGGGCGGCTCTTCGAGGGTCTTCAACAAAGCATTCTGCGCTGCCGTATTCATCAAACAAGCCGGGTCCACGACGGCGATTTTCCTCCTCCCGCAAAACGGCCTGAGGCTAAGCTCCCGCTCCAGGTCGCGCACCTGTTGGATGCTGATCTCTTTTTTCCCCGGCCCCGGCTCGAGCTCGTGAAAATCCGGATGGTTGCGGTGGGTCACCCGAATGCAGTCGGCGCAGCGACCGCAGAAATCGTTCGCGATCTCCTGGCATTGGATCGCTTGGGCCAAAGCGAGAGCAACGGTTTTTTTTCCCACGCCTTCGGGACCCACAAACAAATATGCATGCGGCAAGCGATCTCTTTCTAGCGCTCGCCTGAGGATAGCTAACGGCTTGTCGTGGCCGAAAATCTCTCTGAATGGCATCTTTTTTATAGTCAACAGTCAGCAGTGAATAGTCAATGGTTTCCTATGACTATTTACTACGGAATCTCTTTCATCTTCGCGTCCACAACCTTTCTGATCCGCTCGTGCACCTGCCCAATGGATTCCAGGGCATCTACCACGCAAACGCGATCCGGTTCCGAGCGCGCGAGCTCGAGAAAACCCTGGCGCACGCGCTCGTGAAACTCGACCTCCTCCCGCTCGAAACGATCCTGACCCTTCCGCGTGTTGGCACCGGCGGAGGCATCCGAGAGGCGACCCGCCGCAACCTGCTTCCGAATCCGCGATAGCCCCACCTCGACCGGGCAATCCAAAAGAAAGGTTAATTCGGGCACGATGTCGCAGCTCGCGAGCCGGTTAAGGCGGCGCAGCAGATTCAAGTCGATGCCGCGCCCAAAGCCCTGATAAGCAAGCGTCGAATCGCTGAACCGGTCGCAAAGCACGATCGTTCTCTGTTGGAAAGCTGGAGATATCACCTCCTGGACGTGCTGGGCGCGATCCGCCAGATAGAGGAAAAGCTCCGCGGGCGACGAGATCTCCTTTTTCCCCACCTCCAGAAGCGCCTTGCGCAGCATGCGCCCCAGCATGGTCCCCCCGGGTTCGCGCGTAGAGCAGCAAGCCATGCCCTTGGAAACCAGGTAGCGCTCCAGCAGCTTCACCTGAGTGGTCTTGCCAGAGCCATCACCGCCCTCGAATGAGATGAACCGGACCATGAATAGACCGGAATTGAGGATACAGGAGCCGGGAGCCGTAGTCCACAATGGCGGGGCGCCGCGGGCCGCCCCCTGGTGACTAGTTAGAATTCAGAGCGTAAGGGGGAGTCTAGTTCTTCGCCTCTCCGAGGAGAAGATTGATGCCGTTGATCAGTTGCGTGCTGGTAAACGGTTTGGTGATATAGTAATCGGCTCCGAGCTTGTAACCTCCCAGGACGTCCTCGTACTGCACCTTGGCTGTGAGGAGAATAACGGGGATCGTAGCGGTTTCGGAGGCTCCTTTAAGTTTGGTCAATACCTCTAAGCCATCCATCTGGGGCAGCATGATGTCCAAGATGATGAGGTCAGGCTTTTGCTCTCCCAGGAGATTAAAAACTTCCAGGCCGCTGTATGCGCACTGAACGGAATAGCCTCTTCCTTCCAGAATGGTCTTGACGATGGTCACAATGTCCGGATTGTCGTCAACGACCATGATGGTTTTCTTTTCATTCATAGGTCCCCCACGTCGCCGGGTCCACGTCCCTCACGCTTTGCTCACCAGCCGCAAAAACCCAATTAGTTTAGCACCTCCCTTTCTTCATGTAAAGCGCAGATTCGCTTCAAGCCCCCGCAGCGAAAAGGGTTTTTTTCGACCACGGATCCCTTCGAGTCATGCCGCGCCCTCGGTGGCCTCCCCGATGGCGCCCTCTCGCGTCCGCAGCGGAATCGTAACTTTGAACGTCGAA
>JACPFH010000323.1 GCA_016183075.1 Deltaproteobacteria bacterium
CTTACCGCAACAAAAGAACTCTCGTCGCTCGACTTCGCCAGCTCGTCCAAGATCGCTTTCGCCTGAAGCAGAAACCCCATCTGATGAGCGTACGTTTGCCCGAGATGCAGGCACTTCAATCCCAGCCGGTAGTTCTCGGTGCCTTTATTCTGCTCGATGTAGCCACGCGCTTCGAGCGTCGCCAGAAGACGAAACACGTTGTTTTTGTGCAGCTTTAGTCTCTTGCTGAGCTCGGTTACGCCGATCTCACCCGAGACCCCGAAAAATTGTTCCAGCACATCCAGCGAATGAGAAACCGACTGAATGACATAATCGGACTTGTCTCTCCGGACCATATTGCCTCCCGGGTGAGTCCTTGCCAAAAAAGCGTTTTAATCTAACCGAAGGATTTCGGGATGTCAATTTCGCGCTTATCCTACCGGAATTCGTCCGGAACGTTCTCCGGGGCCGAGCCATCAGGCCACGGGTGTCTGTCCGCGACCGAGGAGGAGCGCGAGCGAGGCTGCGGACGTCCGATTACAGACGGTACGACTCATGGCACGAACCCATCGGCCGCAGCCGAGAGCGCGCTTCCCGAGGGAGCCTAGCCCACCGGCGACGGCCTCTCAGCTCCGAGTCCGTCCATGCTCTTCGGGTCGCTTGGTCGTCGCGGGAGTCAACGGGTCGACAAAAAAGCTCGCGCATAAGCCGAGCGCCGACAAAACAAATCCGACCACGAAGGCGTACCAGATCGATTGGCCCAGCGAGTCTACCAGGATGGAAAGCAAGCGGTCGGGAATAAGCAGGCGTGCAGCCGGGTCCATCAGACTTTGGGGATTGGCAAACTTTTCTATCTCCACCGCCGAAAGGTTGATGCTCTGGCCGGCGGAAAGGGCGAAGAGCTGCCGGTACATGCGAGTAAACAAGACGCTTCCCATCATGCTCACACCAAAGGCGCCGCCGAAAGTTCGAAACAGCATCACCGTGGCGGTGGCAATGCCGATTCGACGCACCGGAACGCCGTTTTGACCGGCTACGAGGGCGGTGACGTTGACCATTCCCATCCCCGTTCCGATCAAAACTCCCTCGAGCAGCACCGCAACCATCTCCCCGCGCGTTTCCATGGCGACGAACAGGCCGTAACCCAACGCCATCAGCCCCATCCCCAGCACACAAACCGCTCGATACCCGTAGCGGTTCATCCCTTGCCCCGCCATAACGCTTCCGCCCGTCCAGGCAAGGCTTGCAAGCAAAAGCACCACTCCTGCCTGAGAGGCCGTGCCGCCGAGAAACCCTTGGACATAAAGAGGCAAATAGGTGATCGCGCCGAAGACCCAGCGAACGTGGCAACTACGGTCGACATCCTGAACAAGTGCAAGCGGAAAAGGTCCGGTGGGATGATCGGCTCCTCGACGCTTCTCTCGAGCGCGAAGAAAATAGTCAAAGTCATCAGGGCAAGGACAAGCAGGGCGAGGGAGAGCACGCCCGGGCCTTGGCCTCCCCGCCCGCCCGGCGCCAACGCATAAAAGAGAAACAGCAGCCCGAGGAGCAAAAGAGCGGAGCCTTTGAGATCAACCCGAGGCTTTCTCCGCTGGCCATCCGTCTCGTGAAACCCGAAAACGATGAGGACGGTAGCGATCAAGGCGCCCGGTAGATTGATGAAAAAGATCCAGCGCCAGCTCCAGTGCTGCGCGATGAGACCGCCGGCAAGCGGGCCCAGAACGGAGGAGATTCCCCACACGCCGCTGATGAGCCCCTGCATTCTCGCCCTCCGCTCGGCCGAGAGAACGACGCCGACGATGATGAACGAGAGGGCATACATCGCGCCGCCTCCGATCCCCTGAGCGGCGCGAAAGAAAATGAGCTGGATCATGCTCTGAGCCACGCCACACAGAAGCGAGCCGGCGGTAAAGATGCCTATCCCGATGAGCATCAAGCGGCGCCGACCAAAGAGATCCGAGAGCTTGCCGAACAGCGGTGTCGCAAGCGCTGAAGTCAACATGTAAACGGAAAAGACCCAGCTATAAAGCTCGATATCGCCGAGCCTGGCCACGACTGTGGGCATCGCGGTGCTCACAACGGTGGTGTCGATGGCGTAAAGGAAAACGACGAGCACCACTCCTGCAACCGCGGCGCCGGGGCTCGAACCTGGAGCAAACCACGATCGGCTGACAAAATTCATTTTGACAATCTTTCCGACGCGCTAGCATATAACAAGGGCTCTGTGTGCCCGCAAGGCAAGCTTCCCTTGACCGATCCTCATCGATGGGATAAAAATATGTGCCATGAACCGGCTGGACCTGCACACGATCCGTGCGGCGTGGTGGCGCTGGCGCGCGAGCCGGTGTCTGCCCGATGGTTAGTTCCAGCCGATAAGATTCGACGAGGAAGGGCCATAGGCGGACTAACCTATGGCCCTTCTTGTTTTTGCGCTATGTGACGACCGTCTTTTGAAGAGTTCCAGCTTCTGGCGC
>JACPFH010000035.1 GCA_016183075.1 Deltaproteobacteria bacterium
GATGGCCAAAGAATCTGACGACTCTCTCTTAAAAGTCATTAAAGAGGGAGGGCAGGGCACCGGCCGGTCTCCTCTGATGCCTGCGTGGAAGACCTCGCTCAAAGATCCGGATATCCAGAATCTCGTCTCCTACATCCGAAGCTTTTGTAAGAAATAAAGGTGGATTTTTCCTCTAGCCATCCTAAGGGCACCTTAGCTGTCCTGATCATCTTTCTCGTGGTCATCGCGCTCGTGTGGGGAGGATTCTATCTGATCCTCCTGGGAAGGGGTTAGCCACAATGCGCGTTGAGCCGTACGAGAAGGTCTGGATGGCGCTCAGCGCCGTGATGCTTTTGGGCTTTCTGGGCGCGATCTCCGTGAGCGTCTTTGTCCACGGCATCTCGCTGCCGGGGGCGACCCCGAGGCTCGACCCCAGGACCGTTCCCCAAGAACCACATTTCGCCTCTCCGGGGATTTACCAAACTGCCCCCGGAGAGTACGAGGTTTATCTGGTCTCCATGCTATGGAGTTTTGTCCCGAACGAAATCCGTGTTCCGGCGGGGGCGCGGGTTACCTTTTATGCTATAAGCCAGGACGTCACGCACGGGCTCGCGATCCACGGGACGAACTTGAACCTGATGCTTATCCCCGGGTTGGTTGGAACCGGCACAGCGAAGTTCGACAAGCCCGGCGAGTATCTTTTTATCTGCCATGAATACTGCGGCCTCGCGCATCAAACCATGGCCGGGAAAGTCATCGTCGAAGCAAAACCGTAGGCTGTTCAAACCATTCGAACCGTTCGAGATGTTCAAATGCTTAACGACTTGAACGGCTTGAACGATTGGAACGACTCGAACCCTTCGTAGAAGAGAAAAGTAATGTTTGCCGGTGACGATCGACTGGTCCGGTGGCATCTTTTCATCGCCTTTGTGGCTTTGGCGATCGGCGGCCTCTTTGGTCCTCTTCAGGCCTTAAACCGGATGGGAATCTCTCTCTATCCGGTCCTTGGCATCACTTACTATCAGGGCCTCACGCTCCACGGGGTGCTGGTGGCTCTGGTCTGGACGACTTTCTTCATTTGCGGGTTTTTGGTCTTTGTCACGGTCCGCTCCCTCGATCAGCCGCTCACTCAGCGCGCCGCGGCCTGGATCGCTTTTTGGCTGATGCTCGTTGGAGTGGGGGCTGCCGGGTACGCAATCCTAACCAACCAGGCGACCGTGCTCTACACGTTTTATCCGCCGCTACGGGCTCATCCGGCTTTCTATATCGGCCTTACGCTCGTGGTCGTCGGGACATGGATTCTTTCCGCTGTTCTTTTTATGACCTACCGCCGCTGGCGCGGTCAAAACCCGGCCAAGGCCACGCCTTTTATGGCCTTTGCCGCTCTCGTCACTTTCATCCTGTGGGACATCGCAACCATCGGGGTCGCCGCGGAAATGCTTTTCCAGCTCATCCCATGGTCTCTCGGTTGGATCGGTGGGATCGACGCGCTGCTCGCGCGCACGCTCTTCTGGTATTTCGGCCATCCGCTGGTCTATTTCTGGCTGCTTCCGGCTTACCTATCCTGGTACGCGATGCTTCCCAAGCAAGCCGGTGGCAGGCTTTTTAGCGACCCTATGGCGCGCCTGGCGTTTCTGCTTCTACTCGTGTTTTCGGTTCCGGTGGGCTTCCACCATCAATTCGCCGATCCCGGTATAGGTCACGGCTGGAAAGGCCTGCACACGATCCTCACCTTCAGCGTGGCTTTTCCGAGCCTGCTCACGGCCTTCAACGTTATTGCCTCGCTGGAAATCGGCGGCCGAGCGAGAGGCGGGACCGGCTTGTTCGGCTGGATCCTGCGCTTGCCGTGGGGAGAGCCGAGCTTTGCAGCGCAGGCCTTGGCAATCCTTCTTTTTGCTTTTGGCGGCGTCGGGGGCTTCATAAATGCCTCTTACAATTTGAATCTCATCGTTCACAACACGGCGTGGGTCCCCGGCCATCTCCATCTCACCGTTGGCTCGGCAGTCACGCTCACGTTTGCCGGTATTGCCTACTGGCTCATTCCTCTTTTGACCGGGCGCCAGCTATGGCATCGCGGCTTGGCTTTGGCCCAAGTTTATCTGTGGTTTTTCGGCATGGCGCTATTCTCTTTCGGGATGCATTGGGCAGGCGTTCTGGGCCAGCCGCGGCGCACGGATATGGCAACGGCTGTCTACCGGCTGGCCGAGTGGGAGGTGCCGGACATTTTCACAGGAGTTGGCGGCGTAATTTTGTTTCTGAGCCTGATCCTGCTGATCGTCGAAGTCGCCTTGACCGCCTTTTTTGCCCGCCGGGCTCCTGTGGCGGAGATGCCGTTAGCACGGCGGTGCCTCGCTCGCCTCCGTTTCGGGTCTGGTAGCTGGGAACGGTTATTTTTAAGTGTTTCCTATTTCCAGGAATAACTCGGAAGATATTTCTAAAACTGAGAATTAAGCGAAAAGCCGATTAGGTTCACTTCTTTTTTCGCTTGGAATATTAGAATTTTATCGGCGACTTTTCATGGCATAGACCTTGCTCTTCTCAGGGCGAGGCTAATTGGTTGGGAGTTTCTGTGACCGTAAAAAAACTGGTCGAGTGGAGCGTGGTTTGGCTCTTCATCCTTTTTGCGCTCCCCGCAAGCGGCCAGGATGAGGCAAAGCTCTACGAACGTGAATGTGCAGGCTGCCACAAACTCCCCTTACTTGTGCAGAGAAATTGGGATGCGAAGCGATGGCAGGAAACGATCACCCGGATGCATCAATATGGGGCCACCATTCCGCAGAAGGATATCGAACGGCTGGCCATCTATCTGGCCGGCGCGGCGAGAGAAAAAGGACAGAGGGCTGTTGCCTATGTGGCAGACGAGGATCTAAACGAGGTTCTGGTCATCGAGGTCGATGGCGGCAAATTACTGAGCCGGATACCGGTGGGAAAGGCTCCCCATGGAATCGCCATAACCCCGGATGGCTCTCGAGCGTACGTAGCCAACATGGGCACCCATGATGTCTCGGTGATTGACCTGGCTGCTAACCGCGTCATCGCGACCATCCCTACGGGTCCCAATGCCCACGAAGTGGCGATCACGCCTGATGGCCGCTTTGTCTATGTGACGAACCACAGCCAAGGCTCCGTATCCGCCATTGAAGTTGCCACTAACCGGGTTATTTCAGCCATCCCAGTAGGACAGACCCCGCACGATCCGGCCATTGGCCCTGATGGAAAATCGCTCTGGGTGTCCAACATGGACTCCAATGACATCAGCATTATTTCGGTCAGCGCACAGAAGTTGATCGGCCGCATCTCTCTTAAAAGCTCTCCTCACGGAGTCCAAGTGGCTCCTGACGGAAAGCTCGTCTGGGTGACCCTCCTTCACCTGGACACGGTGGTAGCGGTGGACACAGCTACGCGGAAGGTCGTGGCTGAGGTCAAGGTGGGGATGGAGCCGTATTATCTCGTGGTCGATTCACGCTCCGTATGGGTGAGTAACCAGGCTTCGGACTCGGTCTCCGTCATCGACGCAGCGACAAAGAAGTTGGTGACCTCAATTCCTGTGGGGCAGGAGCCTCACGGACTGGCCTTTACTCCTGATGGGCGCTACCTCTGGGTGGCGCACCGGCGTCAGGGAATGATTTCGATCATCAGCGTGGAGAAAAGAGCCGTGGTGGCCGAGGTGAAGTTGGGGAAGAGGCCGCACAAACTGGGAATAACCCTTCGACCCAAAGAAGCAATCGTCAAGAAATGACCAGGATAAATCAAGCCGTCTTGCTCATATCCGTTCTCGTTATCCTGGTGCTTGGGGGTGTTTTGCTTACGGCTTATGGCCGCACCAAAGCCCCCGAGCAACCCATTGCCTTTAGCCACAAGATCCACGCGGGTGATTTCAAGATTGCTTGCGAGTACTGTCACTCTTATGCACGCAGATCCACGGTGGCCGGAATCCCTTCGGTTGCGCGCTGCATCGGTTGCCATAAAGTTACCGCTTTGGATAAGCCCGAGGTGAAAAAGCTTGCTGACTACTGGAACCGGAAGGAACCAATCCCTTGGGTGAAGGTATTTGATCAACCCGACTTTGTCTATTTTTCCCATCAGCCTCATGTTTTGAAGGGCATCGCGTGTGAGAGTTGCCACGGTCCGGTGGAGAGAATGGAGAAAGTTACGGAGGCCGTTACTCTGAACATGGAGCGGTGCGTCACCTGTCACATGGAGAGGAAGGCAAGCATCGATTGCTGGACATGCCATAAGTAAAACGGCGAAAGGCGAATAGTGAAATGGTCAACAGTCAATAGTCAATCGTCAATACTCCATGAGTTACCATGCGTTACTTCGTTACCCGTTACAGTACAGTACCTACTTCCACACGAGGAGATCGTTCCGGGTCATGCGCTTTGGTATGCGTCCACCTGCCGCGAGTGCCCGGCGGGTTGCGGTCTCCTGGTTAAGACACGCGAAGGGAGGGCTATTAAAGTCGAAGGGAATCCGCAACATCCGGTGAACCGGGGCCGACTCTGTGCTCGCGGGCAAGCCTCTCTTCAAGGGCTTTATAATCCGGATCGGATTCGCGAGCCCTTGCGTAAAGACCCAGCGGGCCGCTTTCAACCCATTGCATGGGAAGAGGCAGAAAAGCTTTTAGCGGAAAATCTGGATGCGATTCGAGGAAGAGGATTCGGCCATCAAGTGGCCTTCATCACTGCGCCTCTCACGGGGAGTCTTGATCGTCTCATTTCAGACTGGCTGAAAGGCTTTGGATCTAAGCGCCTGATTCGCTATGAGCCGTTCGCTTATGAGCCTCTTCGGGCCGCCAATAGGATCTGCTTTGATCGGGATGTTGTCCCTACCTACCATCTGGCTGAAGCCAAACTGATCCTTTCCTTTGGGGCCGACTTCCTCGAAGGCTGGATCTCACCGGTGGAATTTGCCCAAGGCTTTTCCAAGATGCGCCGGCCGGACAACGGAGGGATGGGACGTTTTATCTACGTTGGGCCGCGCCTCTCACTAACGGCTGCGAATGCGGATGAGTGGATTTCTCCGAGACCCGGGAGCGAGCCATTCCTAGCCTTGGGGATGATTCATGTGATCCTTGGGGAAGGTCTTGCCGCGTCTCTACCGCAGGAGGAGAGAGAAGAGATCCGGAGGTTAACGCGGGCCTATGATCCTAAGACAGTGGCCGCTCGCACCGAGATACCACCAGAACAGATAGTTCGGTTAGCCCGCGTCTTTTCCTCTCACGGTCCAGCCCTCGCCTTAGCTGGAGGCGTTGCTGTTACTGATCGGAACGCTACGGCAACGGGGGTGGCGATAAACCTGTTAAATTACATCTCGGGCAATTTGGGAAAAACCATCCGCTTCGGCCCAACAAGCAACTTGAGCGGTCTTAATGCCTACCGGGATCTCATCTCTCTCATCGAGGCCATGTCCCGGGGAGAGATCCAAGCTGTCTTTCTCTACAACGTTAATCCACTCTTTACCATGCCTCGTGCGGCTGGTTTTGATGCTGCGTTGAAAAAGGTCCCCTTGGTCGTGAGTTTTTCTGGCCTTGTGGACGAGACCGCAGCCGAAGCCCATCTCGTTCTTCCAGACCACGCTTCCCTGGAGAGTTGGGGTGATTACTCGCCCCAGGAGGGCATTCATAGTCTCATGCAGCCTGCCATGCGCCCGCTCTTCAACACCAGGGGGTTGGGCGATCTCCTCATCAATGTGGCTAAAAGGATGGAAGGGGGGATGGCCCAGAGCTTTCCCTGGGGGAATTTTTATGAATACCTCAGGGATCAATGGAAGAAGATTCACCAGCAGGTCGATCCTCGGAAGGAGTTCGAGAGTTTTTGGGAAGAGAGCCTGCAGCGTGGGGGCTTGTGGGGGGGGGTGCGTCCTGGATCTGCTCGCTTGAATCTCAAAGCTGTCTCAAGTCTCAAATCTCCGATTGGAGAAGCAATGTTTGACGGCGATGGGACCTTCTATCTCTCTCTCTATCCGTCTCTGTCTCATTTCGATGGTCGCGGCGCCAACAGACCCTGGCTTCAGGAACTTCCCGATCCGATGACCTCGATCGTGTGGGACAACTGGCTGGAGATCCACCCGCAGACAGCCAAGCGTTTCCAGATCACTGAAGGGGATCTCATATCCATCTCGTCTCCTTATGGGAAGGCGGAATTGCCTGCCCATTTGAGCGAAGGGATCCGGCCGGATGTGGTTGCAGTTCCGATCGGTCAAGGTCACACGAAGTATGGCCGCTATGCCTCGGACCGCGGGGCAAATCCTATTCATCTCCTTCCCCATGATCCCGAGCCCCAGTCCGGTGCCCTTCCCTGGCTCTCGGTCAAGGTGACGTTGAACAAGACCGGCAAGCGCTATCCCTTGGCTTCGGTCGCGGGAAGCGACCGTCAGTACGGCCGAGGAATTGCGCAGGCAGTATCCGTAGCAGCTCTGAGTCCGCCGGGCGAGGTGGCGGAAGGAGCAGAGGAAGAACCTAAACAGATCTATCCGCCCCA
>JACPFH010000324.1 GCA_016183075.1 Deltaproteobacteria bacterium
ACCATCACCATTGTGGACGAGGATGTGAATATCCTGGATATGGACGAGATCGACTGGGCCGTGACCACCCGGTGTAACCCCTCCGGGCAGGTTCACATCATTCCGGAGGTCAAAACCCACAGAAACAACCCGATCGCCGGGGCCAGGGAGCTGATGGACGGAAGTTTCGTCGGCAAGGCGAAGATGATTATCGACGCCACGGTTCCCTGGAAGTATAAAAATCTGAAAAGAGGAACCAGCCTGCCGATTTTTGAGCGGGCAAGATTTAAAAAGACCGAACTGAAAGATTACCTGAGCGCTCATGATTATCATCGCTGGATTAAACGGGCGTGACCAACCTTCTGATGAGAAATTGTTCCCGGTACCATGAGACCGAATGAGTTTTGACGCTTCCCGATACTGGAACCCGGTGTTAGAAACCCTGCCGCGAGCTCAACTCGAGCAGCTCCAGCTCCTCAAGTTCAAACGCGCCGTCGGGCACGCTTACGCGAACTCGCCTTTTTACCGCAAGAAACTCGATGGCGCAAAAATCAAGCCTGGCGATATCGAGACCTTGCGCGATATCCAAAAGATACCCAGGACCGACAAGGATGAGCTGCGCGAGGCTCAACAGACGGAGCCCTTTCCTTACGGGAGCCTCCTTTCCATACCGAGAGACGACGTGACGGCATTCCATCAGACCTCCGGCACCACGGGACAAGCGGTCCGGCAAGCCGACTCGTGGCGCGATTGGGAATGGTGGAGCGAGTGTTGGGCAACGATTCTGTGGGCCCAGGGCTTTCGGCCGAAGGATCGCGTGTTCATCCCCTTCTCCTACGGAGTCTTCATCGCATTCTGGGCCGGCCACTACGCCTGTGAAAAAATCGGCTGTGAAGTTATTCCGGGAGGCGGGTTGTCCACGGAAGACCGCATTCTCAAGATGAAAGAAATTAAGGCGGCGGCCTTGATGTGCACCCCGACTTACGCGCTGCACATGGCTGAGGCGGCCGCCAAGCTCGGCATTGACCTCGCCAAGGATCTCAACGTTCGCAAGATGCTTTGTTCCGGGGAGCCGGGCGCGCTGATCCCTGCCACAAAGCGAAGAATCGAAGAGAGATGGGGCGCCAGAGTCCACGACCACGCCGGAGCGACCGAAGGCGGCGCGTGGGGATTCGAATGCGCGGAGCAGCCCGGGGGGCTGCACGTCAATGAAGCCATGTTTTTTCTCGAAGTTTTAGGCACGGAGACCGGCCAGCCTGTCGAGCCCGGCGTAAAGGGAGAGCTCGTGATCACGCCGCTGGATCGAAGGGCGCAGCCCTATCTCCGTTTCAACCTGAAGGACACTGCCATCCTCTCTGACGAGCCGTGCAAGTGCGGCCGGAGTTTTCGTCTGCTCCAAGGAGGAGTTTTAGGCCGTAGTGACCGGCTGACCAAGGTGCGCGGCGTCCTCTTTTCGCCGACGAGTGTCGAGGAGGCTGTCCGGGGATTTCCTGAGCTCGGGGACGAGTATCAAGTCATCCTCCACAAGAGGGACGAATTAGACGAGGTGACGGTGAAGGCCGAAATCAAGCCCGGCGGGAACCGAAGCCCCGAGCTGGAAGAGCGCTTGCGGCAAGCCTTGAGACTTCACACGGGCATCCGCATCAATGTGGAAGTCGAAGCCTACGGCACGCTGCCCCGCTTTGAGGTCAAAGCAAGCCGTTTCAAGGATCAAAGATGAAAGAAAAACTTAAGAATATGGATCGAGAGATAAAGAGAATGAGGGAGGCTGCCGAGGATCTCAGGCGGTTGGCCGTGGAAGCCGGCATACCCGCCGTGATTAAGAACACCGACCGGGTTCTCGCCAGCCTTGAGATGCTTGCCCTGAATATCTCGGATCCTTTGGCCTTGGAAGAGCGCCGTGAGGAGGACGCACCGTGACAAAAGTGATCGACATTCACGCCCATTACTTGCCGCAGCCCTTTATTGAAGCTGTCAAGGAAGCGAGCGCGCACTATGGGGGCAACGTGACTTCCGATAGCGAAGGGCGAGTCGTCATCCATATCCAGGGGATGGACATGGGTCCCATAGGGAAGGAGAATTTCGATCTCAGGCGAAGGCTGACGGACATGGATCGGGCCGGGATCGATATGCAGATACTTTCCCTAACCGTTCCCATGGTCTATTGGGCAAAGCCGGAACTCGCAGTGACACTGGCTCGTTTGGTTAACGATGAATACGCCAGGGCGGCCAAAGATTACCCGGGTCGCTTTGGCGGTTTTGCGACCCTTCCGCTCCAGGATATCGACAAAGGGATCGAAGAGATGGAGCGGGCTATTTTGGATCTGGGCTTGCAGGGAGTCTACATCGGCTCCAACATCAATGGGAAAGACTTCGATCACCCCGAGCTTCGTCCGTTTTTCCGCCGCGCGGTAGCGCTCAACGTCCCCATCTTCGTTCATCCGGCCGGCGTGGTGGGAGCCGAGCGCTGGGGAAAGCACCGCCTGTGGAACCTTCTGGGAAATCCTTTCGACACCGCCATTGCCATGGCGAAGCTGATTCTGGGAGGCGTGCTCGAGGAGCTGCCGGATCTAACCGTGTGCTTTGCCCATGGGGGAGGAGCCTTCCCCTATCTCAAGGGGAGGATCGACCACGGATACAAGGCACGGCGCGAATCCACGGGAGAAATACCCAAGCTTCCGAGCGCCTATCTCGAGGGAAATATTTACTATGACACGATACTCCATGACGATGCCGCGCTGGCGTTTCTCATCGCCTCTGTGGGAAGCGACAAGGTATTGCTCGGAAGCGATTACCCTTATGCCATGGGTGACCTCGATCCGGTCCCTGCGATAAAACGCCTGAGTTCCCTTTCGCCTTCCGAGTCCGAAAAGATCCTTGGAGGAAACGCGGCACGACTCTTAAACCTTGACTCCTGAAGGCCGATAGGGACCGAAGTTCAGATGACTATCATGGAAAGGCAGCCGTAAATCCGTATGGCAGAAAACTTTACCCGGCTTTTTGAAAAAGGAAAGCTCGGCCAGTTCAGCACCTTGAACCGCATCAAATACGCCGCCTGCTGAGTCTCCAACTTCAATACCCTGGACGGGTATACCTCGGAGCGGGAGATGGCCCGGATGGAGGTCATCTCTCTAACAGGCTGCGGGATCATCACCAACCAAGGGGCTTATCCCGACCGCAAGGGAGAAGGAAAAGCGTATCTTCGCCAGCTCGCCCTCAATGACGACAGGTATATCCCCTCATTGGCCAAAGTGGCCGAGATGATTAACCGTCACGGCGCAGTCTCGATCCAACAGATTTTGCACGGAGGTCGCTACGGCGGGATTGAATTGGACTACTGTGTCCAGCCTTCCAGCAAGAAACAGACCCTGAAACACTTCAGGCCCCCCAAGGAAATGGCCAAGGCCGAGATCCAACAGTGCGTCAACGAACACGCCCAGGCTGCGCGGCGCGCAATCGAAGCCGGGTTCCACGGCGTAGAGATTACGAGCTTCATGGGTTACCTCCTTTCCAACTTCAATTCCAAATTCACCAATCTTCGCACCGACGAGTATGGCGACTCGGTCGAGAACCGCGGCCGCTTCATGGCGGAGGTCATCCAAGCCATCAAAGAGGCTATCGGTGACGACAAACCGGTCATCGTGAGGTTGAATGGGGTCGAGTTGATGGACGAGTATGGCGGGAACACCCCGGAGGAATGCCTGGAATTTATGAAGATGGCGGAGAAGGCGGGAGCGGATTGTATCAGCCTCCCACCGACCACTGGCTTCACCTGGCCGCCGCCGCGAAGAAAGTCCTCGACGTCCCCGTGGCCTTCGGGCCGCGCTTCGGCGATCCGTTTCTGGCCGAGCGGGCCCTCAGAGACGGAATGATGGATTTCTGGGAGGTGTGTCGTCCCTTGCTCGCCGATCCCGAACTGGTACACAAAATAAAAGCGGATCGTACCAAAGAGATCAGGCCGTGCGTGGGAGGGTTGCTCTGCCTTTCGCGGATGTTCCGCAATCTGCCCTATATATGCGCGGTGAATCCCCAGTTGGGCCATGAATACGAGCCGGAGTATCAAGTCAAGCCGGCGGTAACTAAAAAGAAGGTTATAGTGGTCGGGGCGGGACCCGGCGGCCTCGAATGCGCCGTCACGGCCGCCAAGCGCGGGCATCAGGTTTGCGTTTACGATCGGAAAGCTCAAGTAGGTGGACAGTTGCTCTCAGCCTCTAAGGAAGTGGGCGGTGGCGGGGTCTTCCTCAAGCTCGTCGATTACTACAAAAGCCAAATCGAAAAATTACCCGTAACGCTGAGGCTCAATACCGAGGTGACGGCGAAGCTCTGCGAAGCTGAGCGGCCGGATGCGGTGGTGGTGGCCACGGGAGCCGAGCTTGCCCAGGGCCGCTGGAGAATGAGCGGCCGAAGCAAACTCCTGAGCGCTTTC
>JACPFH010000343.1 GCA_016183075.1 Deltaproteobacteria bacterium
AAAGCATGCGTCGCCAGATCGATCGGAGCCCACGTCTCAGCGGGCCGCACTCGTCCGGGAACTTCCCCCGGCACATCGATGCCGGCGAGCTTTCCAAAGCCGAATCGCTCGATGTATTTAAAAAAGCGATCCTTCTTAAGCCGCTCCGCCACCTTTGCGGCGCCGATATTGCTCGAGTATTGGAGCACCTTATAAAACGGCAGCCAACCATACTCGTGAGTGTCGTGGATGGTTCTGCCAGCATAAGCATACCTGCCGAATTCGCAAAAGATGAGGTCTTCTCTGCCAACGACTCCTTCCTCCAGCGCGGCCGCCGCCGTGATGGCCTTGAAGGTGGAGCCGGGCTCGAAGCTATCGGCCACCGCGCGGTTGCGCCACGCCGAGGAGGACTGCCCCGAAAAACTATTGGGATTGAAGAACGGATACTGTGCCAGCGCCAAAATTTCTCCCGTAAACGGCTCGGCGACGACGACGATGCCGGCCTTGGCGCGGAACTTGGCCACCGCAGCTTCCAGTTCTTTTTCAGCCAAATACTGGATAGCCGTATCCAGCGTCAGATGCACGTCCCCACCCGGAGGCATCGCTACATCCTGCACTCCCTGGACCAGAACTCTTCGCCCGAGCGCGTCCCGCTCGACGATCGAAGATCCCGTTTCGCCCCGTAAGTACTCGTCGTAACGGAGTTCCAGACCTTCCAGCCCTTGTGAATCCCGACCAACGAAGCCCAACACCTGACCGGCGAGACGGCCCTGCGGATAGTAGCGCCTCGGCTCCTCAGACATGCCCACCCCGTCGACATCGAGGGCTTTGATCCCCTCCGCCTCCTTCGGCGTAATCTGCCGCTTGAGCCATACGAAAGGCTTTTTGGTTGTGAGCCTCCGCTCCAACTCTTCCGCATCGACGGAGAGAATCCGCGACAGCGTTCGCGCCAGAGGCCTCGGCTCCCCAACCCGAGTCGGGCGCGCGTAGACGGACCGGGCCTCCAGGCTCAATGCCAGCGGCTCCCCCGCGCGATCGAAGACGGTGCCCCGCTTGGGTTGAACGATCCACTCCTTCAGATGCTGTCGCTCGCCGAGGCGCCGGAGCTTCTGTCCTTGAACTATCTGGAGCTGAACGGCGCGCAGCGCCACGGCCGTAAACAGCAAAAAAAAGACCACGCCCGATAGCACAAGCCGCCCTTTGATGCCTTTCCAGTTGGGGCTCACGGCAAAATCACCACCTGACCGTTCTCCGGCTGCCTCAGGCCCAGCCGGGCCCGCGCCTTTTCTTCCAGTCGATCCGCCGAGGTGAGCGTTGCCAGCTCGAGCTTGAGCTCGCGATTTTCCTGCTCGAGCTGGCTTTGGACTTTACTGGTCGTCGACAAAACATAACCCAGGTGAATCACCTGGAGCCGCAGCCACACATGGAGGAGGGCGAGCCCAACCAAGCAGAGACCCAAGACCAGCGCGGGGAGCAGCAATCCCCGTGTCGTTGCCGCAGCGACTGCCTTCTCCCGTCCCCGGCCAAAGAGGCCGATTCTCCGGATCTTGCGTAGCCCAGTTGCGGCCATGGCCGTCGCTCCTTAGACTCTTTCCACCGCGCGGAGCTTAGCCGGGCGCGCGCGAGGGTTAGCTTGGATTTCCTCGCGCGCGGGATACAGCGGTCTCGGCGTGAGTAACCGAGCCTTGCGGCTCCAACCGCAGCGGCAAAGAGGTGCTTTGGGAGGACAGAGACAATTCTTGCTCCACCGCCGGAACGCCGTCTTCACCAGCCGATCCTCCAGCGAATGGAAAGAAACCACAGCCATTCGGCCTTCCGGGAGGAGAAGCTCGTAGGCATCGTCCAGAAAGCCCTTCAAGTTCTCCAACTCCCGATTCACGGCGATCCTCAAGGCCTGGAAGGTTCGGGTCGCTGGATGGGTCCCGCCGCTCCCTTTCCCGACCACGCGCGCAACGAGAGCGGCTAGCTCCGTTGTGGTCTCGATGGGCTTACGCCTACGCGCGGCATCGATGGCCAGTGCGACGCGCCGCGCGGCGGGTTCCTCGCCGCAGTCGCGCAGGATCCTGTGCAAATCAGCAACCGCATACGTGTTCACAAGCCGGTAGGCGTCGAGAGTCTGCCGCCGGTCCATGCGCATGTCGAGCCGCCCCGCCGACCGGAAGCTGAAGCCGCGCTCGGCCGACTCGATGTGGCGCGCGGACAGCCCGAGATCCAGGAGCACTCCGTGGACCCGGTCCCAACCGATCTCTCGCAAAATATTCTTGGCTTCAATGAAGTTTGCCCGCCGCGCCACCAGCCGTCCGCCGAAAGCCCGGAGCCTTTCTGTGGCCGCCACGAGCGCTTCCTCATCCCAATCCAGGCCCAAAACTTGACCGTCGGGCCCGCTACGGCTTAACAGTTCTGCCGTATGGCCTCCGCCGCCGAGCGTCCCGTCCAGATACCTTTTATGCGCTTCGGGCCTTAGAAGCTCGATCACCTCCTTCGCCATTACGGGCACATGTCGGTAAGTCATCCGCTCTCATCCTTCCCCTAGCCATTTCGGATTGGTGATTTTTCACCCCTCCAAAATCCGCAATCCAAAATCTAAAATGAGGTCAGTGATAGGTGCCGTCACCCTCCCAGTCCTCGTCAAAGCTTTCGATCGCCTCTTCCAGCGAGGTGTACTCCTCGAAGAATTGATCCATCCCCACGACCTTGAAAATATCCCTGACGAAAGGGCTCATCCCGGCAAGCTTTAAATCCCCGTTCAGGTTGCGCAAGAGCCGCAGCCGCTCCACAAGCAGCCCGATGCTCAAGTAGTTGATGTGGTCGACGGCTTTGAGGTTGAGGACGACTTTGGTCTGGTCTTTTTCGATCAGGGAGCCGATCACGTCCTTGATCCGGATCATCTCGCGAAAATCGATGTCTCCGGTGATATCGATGACCGAGATATCCTGGATGATCTTTCGCTGCAGCATGCCTTTCCTCCTTTCGCTTGAGGGCCATCACGCTCCGGCTAGGCCGAGCTGCTATAGATTCAGGTCGTTCAGAAAATCAGGATCCTGCATCAACTTCTCCTCCGCTTCGGCGAACATTTTCTTCCACGCGTCCTGATCCCACACGCGAAACTTTTCCAGAGCCGAAACCAGAACGACGTTGCGCCTCAGATTCGCATAGTCGCGCAGCGGCGGCGGGATCAGGATACGTCCCTGTTTATCGACAAGGCACTCGCACGCCCCACCCAGGTAATAATTTTGAAACAGAACCATCCGCCGCTCGAATTTCGGCTTCTTGCGGATCTCCTCCTCGAAGCGCATCCACTCATCGAGCGGATAGACCTCGAGGCAGCGCGCGCCGTCGACAACAAAGTTTGTGATGACGATGCGATCGTCGCCTTTGCCAAGCAGGACTTCGCGAAATTTAGCGGGGATGCTTAAGCGCCCCTTGGAATCGACGGTATGCTGGTAACTACCACGAAACATAGTCCCGGCACGGAAATGGGAATTTATCCCACTTTATACCACTGGGTGCAACTTATAGCCCTACCGAACTATTCTGTCAACAAAAAAATTTGCCCGGACCGAGGATATAAGAGAGCGAAAATCGGGAGGAAATCACAAGATATAGACGCTTTGTCGTGTCTAATGGGAGTAAGACACAATATATTGAAAGCGGCATATGGCCGTCATATAGAAATCGGATACCGGCTCAAATTGAAACTCCTAAGCCGGCCCCTCC
>JACPFH010000036.1 GCA_016183075.1 Deltaproteobacteria bacterium
CCGTTTCTCATCGGCTGCGGCGATCAGGGCGGTGGCACCGGAGAGAAGAGCAAAGCGGAAAAAGCGGTTGAAGAGGTCGTCACAAAAGAATTCAAGCTTTATGACAAGGCCAAAGAATCGATACAGAAGGGACAAGCGGAATCCCTGGACCGACGGGAAGCGGAAAAGCAGATAAATTAGGAGGGAGCTTGTGCGATTCATGATGGACGGACTTTCACATAGGATGCATCACGGCGAACTCCGGCTAGCTGAGCTATCGAAATCGGCCCCAAAAGCTGGCGGGCAGCGGCGGTGAAGTAATTCCCGTCGTATTCCTTGGCTTGCATCCCGAACGCCTCGGGGAGACGGATCCAGGGAATCGTGGTGTTTCGGTGGTGAACGCCATGCAAGTTGAAGTGGAGCAGAATGGCCGAAAGCCACTTGGGGAGCCACAGGTTATCGGCATACCATACATCATCCACAGGCGTTCGGTAGTGATAGACGTTATCCAGGAACGATACCAAAAAGGCCCGTAACCCGAGAGCGCCGCCAAGCCACGGCCAATGCCCGCCGTAGCAATAAAAGCTCGCCACGACCACACCCAGCGCCATAATCCCGTCTTTGCGTATCTCCGAGACGGCTTCATCCTTGGTTAAAATTCCCAGCAACATTCCGGTCAAAGTCTTCTTCTCCTCGAACCGCCGCTTGACCGGCAACAGGACCTTTCGCGGGAGCAGGAAAAAGATGGCGCTCAGGAACTCGACCAGATAGAGGCCGCCCAGGATCTGAAAAAAGTACGCAAAGCCGGCTCTGAGTCGGGAAGTTTTGCTCGGATCGTACAGTTCCGTGCCTTCGAGCGGGGAGCGGTTAAGCTTGTGATGCATGAGGTGGCTGACCCGCAATACGCGGAACGGGCTGCCAAAAGAAATCCCCAGTATCCTCCCGGCGCTCGCGTTGATTCTCCGCGACGAGAGCAACATGTCGTGGACCGCCTCGTGGATGAGGCTCCAAAAAGAGTTGCTCAATGCGCCCACCCCCAGAGCCGCCAGTCCCCACCAAGGACTTACGGGCAAAAGAAAGAGCGGCACAAGAAAAAACAAAAAGAGAGTCGATAAGAGATGGAAGGCCGCAAGAGACGCGTTAAGAGCAGAAGGAACGGCTGCGCCGGATGGCGGTTTTTTGTTTTCCGGCTCCGCGACCGAGAAGTTTTTCACGGCTCCGGCTCCTATAGCAAGCTCAGCAGAATGATAAAAAATCCCAACCCGGCTATAATCGCCCCGGAGATCCTTTCCACCCACTCCAGACCGGAGCGAGCAAAGCTTTTGCGAAAAGCCAAAAGACCGCTACTCAGCAGAATCCACCAGGAAGCCGAGCCCACAAAAGCCCCTGCCGTCAGCACCGCCGCAGAAACATAGTGACCGCTCAGACTCTCCACTCCCCAGCCGGCATAAATCGCCACGAATGAGAGGATGGTCGCCGGGTTGGAAAACGTAAGAAAAAATGTCGAGGCATAGGCCCGGCCCAAGCCCGTGGCGGCCGCGGGAACCGTCCGCACACGCGGTCCGGTCAGGAAAGTCTTGATGCCAAGATAGCAGAGAAAAATGCCGCCGATAAGGCGAAGCCATGCCTGCTGGCTCAACAAGAAACCGGAGATCATGGTTAAACCGAGGGCCGCTATCCCGGCCCAAATGGCATCGCCCGTCGCCACGCCCAGACCGGAAACAAGACCGTAGACCGGACCGCCCGAGAGCGCGCGGCTCACGCACAACACGCCCATCGGTCCGATCGGGACGGCAACCACAAAACCGATCAGGAGCCCTTTTAGGAACAGACCTAGTTGCATCCGGCGGCCTCGGATGAATGGGATCGGCGCAAATGGCTAACGATCACTCTGGCCTCCATCATGCCTGACGAGCGCAACGAAAGCCGATGTTGTGGTGGCCGGAGCGGAAGTTGCGCGAAAGGTTTCGCCCGCGCTGCGTGGCGGTCAACTCCTCTGGCGGAGAATCGTGGCCCCCTCCCCTCGTCCCGCGCACAGGACCGGCAGTTAGATCCTCGCGGCCATCGCCTGCATTATAAGGATAAGGCATGTAAAAGCGCTGCTAACCCACTCCCAGCCATTGCCGGCCATATCCAAAACGCCATACGGACTTGCCCCTGCGGGAAAACTATCGACCGGCACGGTCTGGTTGTATCTCGCATTGAATTGGGCTCTAGTTTTATCCGGCGGGCCGTTTCCCCACGGATACTTGCGGCCATCCGTGCCGCGCGCAGCTTTCTCCCATTCGGTTTCTGTCGGAAGGCGCTTTTCCACCCACGCGCAATAGTCGCGCGCGCCCGCCCACGACACCTCAACCACAGGATGATTTTCAAACCCTTTATCCGCCACCCATTTGCCATCTCGCGCATGAATCCGCGCGTCCGGATCGTCGATGTCGAAGAGTCTCTCCCCCCTCGAACCGACAGGGCCCACCGCATTCAAGAACGCCGCAAACTGCGCGTTGGTCACCGGCGTGCGGTCGATCGAAAACGCCGGGAGGTCCACTCTATGCGCGGGCCGCTCATCGGCAGGGCCGCTGTCGCTTCCCATCGTGAACGGCCCGGCCGGGATGAGCACGGTCGCGGTAGAGGCAACCGATGAGCCAGAAGCGAGTGGGAAAGGCCCGGCCAGCGCCGATCCGGCGAGCACAAGCGCCCCCGACGCTCGGAGCACAGCTTTCGGCGAAAAGCGCATACGGAGGCCCATGGTACGGAAACGGGAGATCGTTGGCAACAGGCTTTTTCTTTGTGCTTGATACTCTCCGCGAGTTATGCGACAGATGAGCCGACGCGAGACGCCGCAGAGCATTCGTTGGCCCAAATCATAAGGGAGGAGGCCGTTATGGAAACCGAAATCCCGATGACGCCCGCGAAGCCTTTGGAGTCCGACCAAGCCGCGCCCGACTTCGCCAAAACTCTGCTCCACGTTGCCTGGCTATCGATCCTGCTCGGGATCGTGATGGAGTTGCTGGTTTTGGGGACCGCTTCCGGTTTGGGCATCATGCCCGGGGCCGGCGTCATTCTGGCCGATACCGTGCAGAAAGTTTCCTGGTCGACCATCGTCTGCGTCGGCCTCGCCGTCGGCACAGCGGCCGCCAACGCGCGCGGCCCGGTCATGGGCCTTGCCGGTCTTTTGGCGGCGCCGGCCGGGTTCACGATCGCCCGCACGCTGCACAGAGGAACTCTGCAGGCCCTCGGCGCGGGAGTCGGTGCGGCCGGTCAGCCTTCGGCTATTGTCCTCGCCATCCTCAAGGGGATCCAATACGGATGTCTCGGCATGGCCGTGGGTTGGGCGGGACAGAGACTGCCGGGCAAGGCAACTGCGTATGTCGGCGCCGGCCTGGTGGTGGGCGTCGTGTTCGGCGGCTTGACGCTCGCCCTCATGTCGCCTCTTCCGGCAGCGGCTCTCATCTCCCGCGGCGTCAACGAAATCCTCTTCCCCGTCGGCTGCTCGCTCGTTCTGTTCACCGCGGAGACGTTGGGGAAGCGAACCAGCCGTTAGCGAGGAACCTCTCTCGGAAAGCTGCCGCAAATCCGCGGCTCGACTTGGTCTTGTCATCGCGCGAGAGAGCGATCTCCTCTTGGGCCAACTGATTGCCGTGGCTAACGAGTCCTTATTTATTCAGCTTTCACAGCAAAGGTGTAAGCACTGATCATCCGCTCCAGCCTCTCCAGCCGGGTCTTGAGTCCGGGGGTCAGCGCAACAAAGCTTGAGGACGAGACAACGCTTTCTCGGCAGAAAGGGCGGTTATTCCGTTACCGAGCGAATAATGCTCGCGGCCGGAATGGATTCCGAGAAAAAAGTGCAAAATAG
>JACPFH010000037.1 GCA_016183075.1 Deltaproteobacteria bacterium
GTTGTCAGAGGACTTTTGCACCCGGCATCCTAAGATTCCCTGGCCAAGAATCGCGGGGATGCGTGACAAGCTGATTCACGAGTATGACGCCGTGGATGTAGGCGAGGTGTGGAAAACAGTAACCACCGATATTCCAGCTTTGATTTCTTTCTTAGAACCACTGGTTCCAAGAGATAAGGACTAGCCTCCGAGAGACTTTTAAATAAGCGGCCCGGCCCGGCTTTCCGCCTGCTTTGACCAGGGATGGTATCCGGAGCAAAAAGGTTCGCATCCTGTTTTCTCCCCTGGCATTCTTGGGGCGCCCGGCATCGAGTGCGACTCGGGCTTTATAGGGACGAGAGAAGGAGACCTAAGCAAGTTACGCAAGTGTTCTCTGACACGGTCACCGCCCTTGCCTGTACGTATTCTCCTCTTTTTCTTGTATCATCCACCGTTTTGGGCCGACTCATCACGGACCAAGACTATTAGAAAGGTTGTCTTGCCGTAAAAGCGGAGAAACCATACCGACTGCTCGGGGTCTTCAATGGTAGTGCTGTGGCGATATTGGAAGACGCCACCTCCAATAGATGAAAGGTTGGTTTCGCTGTTGAGGATATGCAGGATGCTGCTGACTTCAGGGTCCTTGATCGATACGAATAAGACGGAAGCGTCGGAGAAGGGTTAAAATCGCCCGCCGCTCGGAATCTTTTAACCCCCGTTTCGAAAGGAGCTCTTTTTTCGTAATGGCCGAGTAGTATATCCTGTTGTGTGGGTTCTCGAGGTAAGCGCGGTAGGCCCTGCGGTTGATGTAAGCGATGAGGACATCCGTGTCGACTACGAGTTGATTCTCTCCCACCGCCGGATTTCCTCAAGAAACTCCTCGTCGCTTTTTCTCCTATCCTCTTTTCGAAGCTTGCGGACGTAGGCGACTTCATCCTTGATATCCGCGTGACCAAAGGGATTAAACTTTTCTCTGACTAGCAATTCCAGGACTTGCACCGGATAGACACCCCGCTTCCTCGCCTCCTTGACCACAGCCCCTTTCAATCGCCGGTCGAAGGTTAAGGTCCACTTTTCCTTCTTCAAACTGGCTTTACCCATAGTATATATTTTATATGCGTCCAGGTGTTTTAGTCAATTAAAGGCTCATAGCTATTGTTTCCCCCAGAAGCGATAAAAGTGGTGGACGGGGCTGTGGCCGGAGCCGATGGTGAAGCCTTTGCGGATCGCCTGGGTAATGTATCGCTTTGCTTGCAGGACCGCCTTTTCTATCGTTTCTCCTTTGGCCAAACTGGCCGCAATCGCAGCGGAAAAAGTTCAGCCGGTTCCGTGGGTGTGAGGGGTGCGAATCCGGGCGGCCTTGAGCGCGCGAAACTTCTTTCCATCGTAAAACAGATCCGTGGCCGGCCCCCTGCGGTGCCCTCCCTTGATCACGACGCTTTTCGCCCCCATTCCGATGATGCGCCGGGCGGCCTCTTCAACATCTTTGTCGGTCGAGACCGCGATGCCTGTTAGCTCGCTCGCTTCAGGGAGATTCGGCGTGACCGTCGTGGCCAGCGGCACGAGCCTCGAGCGCAGGGCTTCGATGGCGTCCCGACGCAGAAGCAGGTCGCCGCTCTTGGCCACCATGACGGGATCGACGACGACGTTTTCCAACCGATGGGCTTTGATCTTTTCGGCAACGACCTCGATGATCGCGGTGTTGGCCAGCATGCCGGTCTTCAACGCATTCGCGCCGATGTCCTGGATCACTGCATCGATCTGGGCGGCGACCAGATCCGGTGGAAGCTCGAGCACCCGGGTCACCGCGACGGTGTTTTGCGCCGTGATCGCGGTAATGACCGATGTGCCGTAGACGCCGAGAGCGGCAAACGTTTTGAGATCCGCCTGGATCCCCGCTCCGCCGCCCGAATCCGAACCCGCAATCGTAAGAGCCTTAGGAATAATTGTCACTGGATTTACCCCGCACCAAGCTCGTGAACACTCCCACGAGAGCAATCGCTGCCGCCAGGAAAAAAGCGTCTCGGGCCGCGGCCGCGGTGGCGGTCGCTTCCCCAAGCCCCGTATACAATGGGTGTCGGGCGCTAAACACAGCCGTGGCTACGGCGACACCCAGCATCATACCCAATTGCCGCGCGATGCTCACTACCCCGTTGGCCATGCCCTGTACTTCCCTCGGAACAGAACCCAAAATGGCACTACCATTGGCCGAGCTAAAGAGGCCGATTCCCATTCCCGTCAGCATCAGCCTTGGTACTATGTCCATCACCGAAGGCGCTGATCCTAAGCGGCTCATTAAAAAGATACCCCCGGAGAGAAGAGCCATGCCCACAGAGGTTGGAAAGCGGGGGCCAAATTTGTCGAAAAGCCATCCGCTAAAGGGCGCGAAGAACATCATCGTCACCGGCATGGCCGTAATCAGAGCACCCGCGTTCGTCGCATCATAGCCCAGGCCGTTGACGAGATAGAAGGGAGCCAGAAAGATCGTAGCGCTGTATCCTGTGTAGTTGATCATAGCGCTGGAGGTTGCGGCGGAGAAAAACCGGCGCTTAAAAAGCCGCAAATCCAGCATGGGCTCGCGCCGGCGCAGCTCTAAGATAACAAAAGCGGCGGTGGAAACAGCGGTAATCGCCACAAGCGCTCCGCTTCCGCCCCAAGGCCAGTGCTGACCGCGGCCGCCGCCGAGCAGAAGAAAGAAGGCGGCCAGCCCTGTCATGAACGTCAAGGCGCCCCCGACATCGAAACCTTGGCTTGAGGGAGTGCCTTCATCCTTCGGTATGACAGCAAGAGCAATCGCTGCCGCCAACAGACCCACGGGGACGTTGACCAGAAATACCCAGCGCCAGCCGAGGGTGTCAGCCAGAATTCCACCCACGCCGGGCCCTGCGCTGAGCCCGCAATAGACCATAAAGATTTGCGCGCTGAGCCCGCGTCCTCTGTGAGAGGCGGGCAAGCTCTTGGTGATGAGGGGAGTGCTAGAAGTCGTAATCATCCCGGATCCTACGGCTTGGACGGTGCGGGCGGCGATCAGCCAAAGCACGCTGGGGGCAAGCGTGCAGAGCACAGATCCGATGATAAAGCCTACGAACCCGGTCAAGTAGAGACGCCGTTGGCCGATCATGTCGCCAAGGCGTCCAAAGGCCGGCAGGAGACCGCTGCTCGCGATTAGATAGACAAGCACCACCCACTGGATCGTGGGAAGGTCCACCTCAAGAGATCTGGCCACAAAGGGAAGAATGGCATTCAGCGCGCTCCCCTGCATCGAGGACATCAGGGAGCTAAGACCCACCGCAATTAGCAGCAGCCAATGAGAGGCAGGCAGCGCTGGCTCGTTGCTTCTAGCTATCATTGCGGATCAATGTCTGCCGTCCCGCCTCTTCGGAGATGAAATTTATTAGCTGAGACCGGCTGTGCCGTCCAGATAGTCCTTGAGGTATCGCGCCGTGTAGGATCGAGCGCTGTTGCGGATGACCTCGAGGGGCGATCCGCACGCCACTACATATCCTCCCTCTTCGCCTCCCTCGGGGCCGAGGTCGACGAGATAATCGGCTTCCTTGACGATCTCGAGGTTGTGCTCAATGGTGATCACGGTATTTCCCATCTCTACGAGGCGGTGGAGGATCTGAATCAGCTTCTCCACGTCCGCAAAGTGAAGGCCCGTGGTCGGCTCGTCCAGGACGTAGAGGGTTTTCCCGTGCGATTCTTTTCCCAGCTCGTAAGCGAGCTTGATCCGCTGCGCTTCGCCGCCGGAGAGGGTGTTGCTGGCTTGACCGAGGGTTATATAGCCCATGCCGGTATCATCGAGAATCTTAAGCGGTCGCTGGATTTTTGGAAACGGGCGGAAGAAGGGCACCGCCTCCTCCACCGTCATGCGCAGCACATCGGCGATGTTTTTCCCGTTGAAGCGGATCGTGAGCGTCTCTTCGTTAAAGCGCTCTCCGCCGCAGGCGTCGCAATCGACAAATACATCAGGCAAGAAACTCATCTCCTTGCGAATCTTTCCCTGGCCGGCGCACTGCTCGCATCTTCCGCCGCGGACATTGAACGAAAAGCGACTGGGGGCGTAACCGCGCAGGCGCGCTTCCGGGGTCATGGAGAAGATCCTGCGGACCTCGTCGAGGAAGCCGACGTAGGAGGCGGGGATCGAGCGAGGGGTCTTTCCGATCGGGCTCTGGTCCACCTCGACCACGCGCTCGAGCCGCTCCCAACCCACGATGCCGCCGTTCCGACCCGGCCTGCCCGCAAACTGTCCCAGCTTCATCTTGAGGCCCTTGTAGAGCACCTCTTTCACCAGCGTGCTCTTTCCCGATCCGGAAATACCGGTCACGCAACTCCAGGCCGCGAGGGGAAAGCGCACCTGGATGTTTTTTAAATTGTTCGCTCTAGCGCCGCGCACGATGAGCCATGAAGAGTCGGTGACGAGGCGCGAGGGCCAGACTCGTTTTCGGTCGGCGCGCAAGAAAGCCCCGGTCAGAGACGTTGGGTTTTCCCGGATCTCGTCGAGCGTGCCCATCGCCACCACGCTGCCGCCGTGCACTCCGGCGCCCGGGCCAAGGTCGACGATCAAGTCGGCTGCCCGGATCGTGCTCTCGTCGTGCTCAACAATGAGCACCGTATTGCCCGATTTCTCCAGCCGCCTCAGCGTGCGCAGGAGCATGCCGTTGTCCCGCGGATGAAGTCCGATCGTGGGCTCGTCAAGAATGTAACAGACCCCGCGCAGATTCGAACCCAGTTGGGCGGCAAGGCGAATACGCTGCGCTTCGCCGCCGGAAAGGGTATCCGCGCGCCGATCGAGGGTCAGGTAGGGCAGGCCGACCTCGGAAAGAAAGTCGAGGCGCTGCTGGATTTCCCTGAGCACCTTCTCCGTAACGGCGCGGTCCCTCTCTGCGCCGCTATGGCGACCGTCCAGGCTGAGCGAGCGGAAATATTCCTGTCCCCCTTTGACCGAGAGCGAGGTAACCTGCCAGATCGCGAGTCCGTTGAGCTTGACGGCCTGGGCGCGGGGATTAAGCCGTCGACCCCGGCACGCCGGGCAAGGAGATTCGGTCATGAGCTGGGAAAGCCAATCGCTCGGATCCTCTTCGGTTTCGTCCCGGAGGCCCTTGAGAAAGGGAATCAGGCCGGCAAAGCCGTGCCCGCCGAAAAGCGCGAGCTCGCGCTCTTTTGCGCTTAAGCGGGCAACGGGTTTGCCGATGTCGATCTGGCTCTCCTCTTCGAGCTCGCGCAGTAGCCTCGTCAGGCTGCGCTTTAATTCGGGACGGTTTGCGGGCGCCAGGGCTGGCACGATCTCGGCCAGCGGGCGTTTCGGATCCGCAATCAGCAGGTCCGGGTCCAACTCCAAATCGAATCCCATCCCCGCACACTGTGGACAGGCGCCCTGGCGGCTATTGAACGAGAAAAGTCTCGGATCGAGGGGTTCGTAACCGATACCGCACTGAAGGCAGAAAAGCCGCTGGTTGTAGATCTGTTCTCCGGACTGCGAGACAAGGTGAATCACGCCGTTACCGAGCCGCAGCCCTTGATCCACCATCGCTTCGACCTCTCTTCCTCCCACCTTGCCCTGCCCGATCACGATATCGACGTCATGCTCCTGATAGCGCTCCAAGCCGCCCGCGAGCCGTGCGGATTTAAGGTCCGCCATCTGGCCGTCGATTCGCGCTCGCCGGTAGCCGAGCCGTCGCGCCCCGGCGATCACGTCCTTGTGAAAGCCTTTGCGCCCCCGGACAATCGGGCTCAGAATCATCACGTCCTTGCCCCGATAGGCGCGAGCCATCCGGTCCAGGATCTGGCTTCGAGTGAGCGAACGAATCTGGCGGCCGCACTGAACGCAGTGCTGTTTTCCGACCTTAGAGTAGAGGAGCCTGAGGTAGTGGTAGATCTCGGTCACCGTGGCTACGGTCGATTTCTTTCCTCCTTGGCTCAGGCGCTGCTCGATCGCAACCGTCGGCGGAATACCCGAGAGAAGATCCACGTTGGGACGGGCCATGACCTTGATGAACTGCCGGGCATACGTCGAAAGGCTATCGATGTAGCGCCTCTGCCCCTCGGCGTAAATGATGTCAAAGGCGAGGGTCGATTTCCCCGAGCCGCTCAAACCGGTGATGACGACAAAGCGCTCGCGGGGAATGTCGAGATTGATGTTCTTTAGGTTATGCTCCTTGGCTCCGACAATCCGTATGGCGTTGTTACCGTCCGTTTCCTGGCTTTCTTCAAGCCTTGGACCCTTGGGCAGCAGGGGAGAGAAGGGAGAAGGGCCCTCTCGCTCCACGTACGGCCTGAGGTAGCGGCCGGTATGGGAGGCGGCTACCTTCACGATCTCTTCGGGAGGTCCTACGGCGACGATAGCGCCGCCGCCGTCTCCCCCTTCGGGACCCAGGTCGATGATGTGGTCGGCGCATTTCACCACTTCCATGTTGTGCTCGATGACCACGACGGAATGTCCCTGCTCGATCAGTTCCTGGAAGGCCCACAGAAGCCGCTCGATATCGTGGAAGTGAAGGCCGGTCGTGGGCTCGTCGAAGAAGAACAAGGTGCCGGCCCTTCTCGCCTTGGCCATGTGGGCCGCAAGCTTTAGCCGCTGCGACTCTCCTCCCGAAAGCGTGGTCAGGGGCTGCCCCAGCCGGATGTAATCCAAACCGACCTGTTTGAGCGGGACCAGCCCGCCGACGATCTCTGAATAGCCCTTAAAGAACTCCATCGCCTCAGCGACGGTGAGGTCGAGAACCTGGCGGACATTTCGCCCGCGATAAGAGACCTCGAGGATTTCTTCCCGGAATCGGTTTCCACGGCACTCCGGACAGGAGGTATAGACATCGGAGAGAAACTGCATCTCGACTTTCTCAAACCCTTCGCCGCGGCAGGTTTCGCACCTTCCTCCTTCGA
>JACPFH010000318.1 GCA_016183075.1 Deltaproteobacteria bacterium
GCGCCGCACCGCAATCGCGGTCTCCACGATCTGAGCCTCGCTCTCGATCGTGTTCGGCCCTGCAAACACGGGTACGACATCCCCGCCAAATGTAACCCCCGCGACTTCGAACACGGATTTATGCTCCGCCGTCTTCCTGGCGGCCAGAGGGATTTTGGTTGCAAGGTCGTCTAGCGTTATATCTTTTCCAGGAAACGTATTATCGATCATGCTTGCTCCAGTAGCTCTTCGCCCTTCAGAATCAATAGGCAATCTCCACAAACCGCATTTCCCGCGCTGACCTGTAAAAAGCCTCCATGATTCGGGCAAGGACCACGCCGGCAACGTCCACGTTCGCGCCGGGAGTGCGGCGCTCCTCCACGCAGCGCAAGAAATCCGCGAGTTCTTCGCTAACCATCTCCACCGGCATCGAGCTGGGAAAGTACGGCCTTTCACTGCCGCCAATCGCCACCGTCCAAGCCCCGTTGTTTTTCTGGTGCTCGACAGCGATGACCTCAAGCTCGTCGCTCTCAAAATCGGCCGCCAAAGTCGCTTTCGATCCCATAAATTCCATCGACTTCGTGGTCATCGCCCCCGGAACCACTTTATCGCGCCAGCGCCCGGGCTGGATATAGCCCGACTCGATATTCGCGGGCAGGCCGCCAGGGTAATGGAACAGGCCGATCGCCAGGTCTTCGAGATTTCTTCCCAAATGGTCGCGAGTCACGGCAAAAACGCCCTCCGGGTTCTGCCCCACAACGGAGTTGAGAAGATCGATGAAGTGAATCCCATCGGTTTGCATGACACCCACGTCCATGCGTGGACGCTTGAAGCCGAGAAACTCAGCCTTAACGTAGCGAAGCCTCCCGAGACGGCCGGATTGCACGATCTTCCGGATCGCCTCGGCCATCGGATGATAGCGATAGTAGTATCCGACCTGGAGAACCACGCGGCTTCGTCGAACGGTTGCGGCCAAGGCCTCCGCCTCGGTCGCAGTGCGCGTGAGCGGCTTCTCACAAAATACATCTTTTCCCAGTTCCAAGGCCTCCTGGCAGAGCGGAAAGTGAGCGTCCGTGCCGGTGACCACGTCGACCACATCCACCTGGTCGATAAAGCGCCGCCAGTCATGGGAAAAGCGGGAGAGGTCAAACCGCGCCTCCTCCAAGAACTTTCGACTTTCCTCCGACACATCGCTCACATACAAGTTATCTAACATGCCCAGTCTCCGCCACGCGGCGAAATGATTTTTCCCGAATGCGCCCAGCCCGACGAGAAGGATATTACGGTTCTTAGTCACCTTATGCGCCCCGGGCCTGGTTCCGCCCCGGATCCGGCTCGTCCATCCGCTTCGCCGCCGCCTCACTACCGCGCGGAGTGTCGAAGTGTTCCTCTACGATCAAACGGGCATCGGAAATCAGCACAAAGCCCGAATCCGATCCCGTCAGCGAACCCGAACGAATGACGTCGGCATAGCTCGCGCAGCAATAACCCCGCAGCCCGACAAGCACGGGGTTTTTCCTCGACCTCGGAATGTCACCGTCGTCGACCCGGCGGGGCTTACTGCCGTCCCGGATATAGCACGCGCGGTATTCCGCCCAGGCCGGCATCACCGTGTCGAATCCCGACTCGGTCAACAGCGTGAGGCATTTCTCAACGATCGCGCCGTCCCGGTCGGGATAGTGAGGCTCCAGAGAGACGATGATGTCCGGATGATGGCCCAGGTCTTGAAGCCGCTCCAAAAAACTCTTGTAAACTTGACCGATGGTGACATGGTCCGCCGAATCACCCGGTTCTCTCAGGAACGGCACCTCGGCTCCGCACTCCGACGCCAGTCGGGCTGTCTCCGCTGAATCGGTCAGCACGTAGACGTGCTTCACAAGACTACAGGAACGCGCAGTGTCCACCGTGTGACGCAACAACACATCGCGCCGCGAGCCCCTTTCCACCGCGCCGCGAGCGGGGATAAACGCATCGATTTGCAGCCGGCGGGGATCCACCCGTCCGGGAGAATACTCCTCGTGTTCGTTCTGAATCGACTCGAGCACGGTGACCGTGGAGCGGGCTCTCAAATCGTTCCCCTGCTGGTGAATTCCGTGATAATGGTACACCGAGGCCTCCGGCTCGTAGGCGATCTCATAGCCCTGTGCCTGGACGGTTCGAGCCCACAGCCGATCCTCGATGTTCGTTACCTCCTCGCTAAAAGGAAACTTTTCCCAGATCTCGCGGCGGAAGGCGCTGTTCGCGTTATGAAAAAAAGGGTCCCGGCGCTGGCGTCTTCGATCCAGGCCAAACGCGATTAAAAGGTCGCGCTTGTCTTCCGGGGGGGTGAAGACAAGA
>JACPFH010000346.1 GCA_016183075.1 Deltaproteobacteria bacterium
CCGTTCGCGGTTTGAAACGGAGAGTTGCGTGGCCAAAACATGTCTCAGAGTCAAAGCGGAGAGGCCGAACAAATTCAAGGTGCGCCAGTACAATCGCTGCCCCCTGTGCGGCCGGGCGCGCGCGTTTTACCGGCGCTTTCGGATGTGTCGGATATGTCTCAGGGAGAATGCCCGCCGGGGGCAGGTTCCGGGATTGATCAAAGCGAGCTGGTGAGGCTTCGGAAAGTACCATGGGAATGACGGATCCGATTGCGGACATGCTGACGCGCATTCGCAATGCCGCCCGAGCGCGGCACGAGAGCGTCGCGGTGCCTTGGTCGCGTACCAAGGAGGAGATTGCCAAGGTTCTGGTGGCGGAGGGTTTTTTGCTCGAGGCGAGGAGAATCAAAGGCAAGGAATGGAGCGGCGAAGAGCTCCTGATTCAGATCAGATTTGACATGGAAAAGCAGCCGATTATTTCCGGTCTTAAGCGGATCAGCCGTCCCGGTCGCAGGGTTTACGTGGGTTCCGAGGGGATTCCGCTCATCCGCGGCGGGCTGGGTGTCAACATCCTGTCTACGTCCAGAGGAATCCTCGTCGACCGCGAGGCGAAGAAAGTCAACGTAGGCGGAGAACTGATCTGCTCGGTGTGGTAGTCGAAAGGTTAGCGCTATGTCACGCATTGGCCGGTTGCCTATACCACTCCCCGAAGGAGTCAAGATCGCCGTGGATGACGGCGCCATCCGGGTGGAGGGGCCGAAGGGAAAGCTCAGGACCGAGCTGCCCAAAGGGATCCAAGTGAACATCGAGGGGAAGGTTGTAAAGCTTGTGCGCGGCAATGACGAGCGGAAATCCAAGGCCCTGCACGGGCTTGCGCGCAAGCTCGTCGCCAACATGGTGACGGGGGTCAGCCGCGGCTTCAGCCGGGTTTTGGAGATCAACGGCGTTGGTTACCGGGCTGAGGTCAAAGGGTCGGAGTTGCATCTCGCTCTGGGTTTTTCCCATCCCGTGGTCGTCTCTTTGCCGGCCGGGGTGACGGCAAGCGTCGAACGGCAAATCATAATTACCCTTCACGGCGCTGACCGACAGGTGCTCGGGGAAATCGCGGCGAAGATCCGAGCATTGAAACCGCCAGAGCCGTACAAGGGAAAAGGGGTCAAGTACCGGGAAGAGGTCATCCGGCGCAAGGCTGGCAAAGCCGTCGGCGCGGCGGGATCGACGTAACGGCGGAGCAAGACCATGCTCAGCAACGTGCGGGAGACTGGCAGGACACGGCGCCAGAGCCGGGTGCGGAAAAAGGTCCGGGGAACCGACGAGCGCCCCCGGGTGTGCGTCTTCCGTAGCCTCAAGCATATCTACGCACAGGTCATATCCGATGAAACCGGAAACACCTTGATTTCCGTCTCGACGCTGTCAAAGGGTGTGCGGGAGAATGTAAAGAAGACCAAGGGAGTCGAAGCGGCGAAACAGGTCGGGCTGAAGTTGGCGCAAGCTTGCAAGGAGAAGAACATCGCCGCGGTCGTATTCGACCGGAACGGGTTTCTCTACCATGGCCGGGTAAAGGCTCTGGCCGAAGGCGCGCGCGAAGGAGGACTGGTTTTTTGAGAAGGAGTAAGAATCCAGAATTCAGAATCCAGGAGCCAGAATCTCTGAGACTTCTGACTTCTGACTTCTGACTACTGTATTCTATTTTTCTATGGAACGCATCGATCCGACGGGACTGGAACTCAAGGAGAAGGTTGTTCAGATTAGCCGCGTGGCCAAAGTGGTCAAGGGAGGCCGTCGCTTTAGCTTCAACGCCCTGGTAGTCGTTGGCGATGGCAAGTCGACCGTGGGCTATGGTCTGGGCAAGGCCAACGAGGTGCCGGAAGCGATTCGGAAAGGGTTGGAGCATGCCAAGAAGAGTCTCATTCGCGTGCCTATCATGGATGGAACGATTCCGTTCGAGGTCACCGGCCATTTCGGCGCCGGGTATGTAATCTTAAAGCCGGCTTCGGAAGGCACCGGGGTTATTGCCGGTGGGGGGGTTCGGGCAGTCGTGGAGGCGGCCGGCATACAGAACGTTTTGACCAAGTGCATTGGCTCGACCAATCCTCATAACATGGTTAAGGCTGCCTTTGAGGCGCTCAAAGATCTCAAGTTCCCCGATGAGATCGCGGCCCGGCGGGGAAAAACTTTAGGAGAGATCCGCTGAAAGATATGGACTTGAGTCGCTTAAAGCCCGCTCCCGGCGCGCACCGCAAACGCAAGCGCGTTGGTAGGGGCGATGGGTCTGGGCACGGCAAGACCTCTTGCCGCGGGCACAAAGGCCAAGGGTCGCGCGCGGGTGGCGGGGTCAGGCCCGGCTTTGAGGGCGGGCAGATGCCGCTCAAGCGGCGGGTACCCAAGCGCGGCTTTCGCAACCCCTTCAGGAAAGTGGCGGCCGTCGTCAATGTCGGCCAGCTCGAAGTCTTCGACCCGGGAAGCGAGGTTACCCCAGAATTGTTACGGCAACGTGGAGTGGTGCGCAAAGGGGGCGTGCCAATAAAGATTTTGGGGGACGGCTCTTTGACGAAAACCCTGACCGTTAAGGCCCACAGTTTTTCCACCAAGGCGAAAGAAAAAATCGAGGCGTCGGGCGGCAAGGCGGAGTTATTGCCCGGAGGCAATGGGCAGCAGTGAATGAAGACCTGGCATCTCCTCTTTTTCTATTGCCTGTTTCAGCCAGAGGCTGATCCGCCTCAGGCGGAGCCTGCTGCCTATTGCCTAACATGATTTATGCTTGAAGGGTTTCAAAACGCGGCTAGGATCCCTGAGCTCAGGCGGCGGCTGATTTTTACTTTGGCCATGCTTGCCGTGTACCGCTTGGGCGTGGCAATCCCGACTCCGGGAATTGATCGGCAGGCGCTGGCGGCGTTTTTCGAAAAGGTCGAGGGGACGATCTTCGGTCTGTTCAACCTCTTTTCCGGCGGCGCCCTGGAGCAATTCTCGGTTTTCTCCCTGGGCATCATGCCGTATATCAGCGCCTCGATCATTCTGCAGCTTCTCACCGTGGTCTTTCCGTATCTTGAGCGTCTATCGAAGGAAGGCGAGGTCGGCCGCAGAAAGATAACCCAATACACGCGCTATGGGACGGTCGCGCTTTCGATCGTTCAGGGGCTTATGATCGCGGTGGGGCTGGAAGGGACGCGCGGGCCGGGAGGAGAGGCTATTGTTTTGCAGCCGGGTTGGCATTTTCGCCTGATGACCATGATCACCCTGACTTCGGGAACCGCCTTCATCATGTGGTTGGGCGAGCAGATCACGGAGCGGGGGATCGGCAATGGTATTTCGCTGATCATCTTCGCCGGTATTGTGGCCCGGCTGCCGTCGGCGGTCACCGCCACGATGCAGTTCGTTCGCGAGGGCGAGATGGGCATTCTCGTGCTGCTCTTTATCCTTGTGTTCGTGGCGGTGGTGGTGGGATTGATTATTTTCATGGAGAGGGGGCAGCGGCGGATTCCGGTTCAGTACGCCAAACGGGTGGTCGGGCGCAAGATGTATGGGGGCCAGACCTCCCATCTCCCGCTCAAGATCAACACTTCGGGTGTGATTCCACCCATTTTTGCCTCCTCCATCCTGATCTTTCCGGCTACCGTGGCTCAGTTTGTCCAGTACCCGTGGGCGCAGACGGTCGCGGCGTATCTGGGGCCGGGCCGATGGCTGCATGATGTGCTCTACGTCGGCTTTATTATTTTTTTCTGTTATTTCTATACCGCGGTGGTCTTTAACCCGGTGGACGTTGCGGAGAACATGAAGAAGTTCGGGGGGTACATTCCGGGAATCCGGCCAGGCCAGAAAACGGCCGACTTTATTGACCGGGTCCTCTCCCGAGTCACCCTGGGTGGGGCCGTCTACCTCTCGGCGGTAGCCCTATTGCCGACGATTTTGATCCGGCAGTTTAACGTGCCTTTTTTCTTCGGGGGGACCGCGCTTCTGATCGTAGTCGGAGTTGCGTTGGACACAGTGGCCCAAGTCGAGACCCATATGATCAGCCGCAATTACGAAGGCTTCATGAAGCGGGGCCGCCTGCGCGGGAGAAGGGGTTAGGCTAAGTCGGTGGAGGTGCCGTGCGTGTGCTCCTTTTGGGGCCTCCGGGGGCAGGGAAAGGGACGCAGGCGGATCGTTTGACGGCAGCGTTCGGAGCTTGCCAGGTTTCGACCGGAGACATCCTGCGAAAAGCCGTTGAGGATAAGACTCCGTTGGGACAAAAGGCTGCGGCTATCATGGCAAAGGGAGAGTTGGTCCCGGACGCTTTGATGATCGATCTCGTCGCGGAACGGCTGCGCCGAGAAGATTGCCGCAGAGGATTTGTCTTGGATGGTTTTCCGCGCACCCTCGAGCAAGCCCAGGCCCTGGAGGGGATCCTCAAAGCCATGGGATCCGAACTGGACTGCGTGGTTTCGATTCGGGTTCCCGAAGCCGCGATCGTTGAACGGCTGGAGGGGCGGCGCAGTTGCCGGGGGTGTGGGGTGCTCTATCACCGGGTGTTTCATCCGCCCGCGCGGGATGGAGTTTGTGATCGCTGCCAGGGCACGCTGTATCAAAGGGAAGACGATCGGGTGGAGACGATCCGTGCGCGTCTGCGCGTCTATGAAGAGCGAACCGCCCCCTTGATCCAGTATTACCGTGACCGGGGCCTGCTTAAGGAGATCGACGGGGTTGGTGATGTGGATGAGATTCAGAGCCGTATCCGCCGAGCTTGGGGAGAGGCGAGAGCGTGATTGCCCTGAAGTCGGCTCGGGAAATTGAGGTCCTGAGGCGCGCGAACGTGATCGTGGCCGAGATCCTGCAGGAACTTAGGGGCAGGGTGGCCCCGGGTGTAACGACGCTCGAGCTCGACCAGTTGGCAGAGGAGCTGACTTATAAGAAAAGGGCGCAGCCGGCCTTTAAAGGCTATACGATGGCCGGCAGGGTCTTTCCCCGTACGCTCTGTGTTTCCGTCAACGACGAGATCGTACACGGGATTCCTTCCGGGCGGCGGCTCCAGAAGGGCGACATCGTGGGTCTGGACTTCGGCGTGATTTGCGATGGGTACTACGGCGATGCTGCTATTACCGTTGGAGTGGGGGAGGTGAGCGAGGAGGCGGCACGTCTCGTGCGGGTGACCGAGGCCGCGCTGGGCCAGGGCATCGAGCAGCTCTGTGAGGGCAAGAGGTTGGGGGATCTCGCGTGGGCGATCCAGAGCACGGTTGAGAGCGCCGGCTTTTCAGTGGTCCGGGCCTTTGTGGGCCACGGCATAGGCCGCAAGCTTCACGAGGAGCCGCCCGTTCCCAACTACGGCGAGCCCGACCGCGGACTTCGCCTCAGGGAGGGGATGGTGCTGGCCATAGAGCCGATGGTGACCGCGGGCGGTTACGAAGTCGAGATCAAGGATGACGGGTGGACGGCGGTTACCAAAGACGGTAGCCTATCGGCGCATTTCGAGCATTCGGTGGCGATCACGAAGAATGGGCCCTATATTTTAAGTCGGATATAAAGAGGGTATGAGGCAACAGGCAAAAGGCGCCAGGCGACAAGCAAACGAGAGATCGCTATTGCCTACTGCCTGGCGCCTTTGATTGGCTGTCCAATGCCGAAAGGGGATGCCATTGAAGTCACGGGGACGGTGCTGGAGACGCTCCCGAATGCCATGTTCCGGGTCGAGCTCGACAACGGGCATAAAGTGCTGGCACATATCTCGGGCAAGATGCGCATGCACTACATCAAAATTCTTCCCGGGGATAAGGTCAAGATCGAGCTGTCGCCTTACGACTTGAGCCGGGGGCGAATTGTCTACCGGGAAAAATAAGGAGGTAAATAGCTGATAGCGGGTAGTAGAGAAGGACGGGACCATTGAACTATTTGCTATCGGCTATTCGGGATTGGCTGCCATGAAGGTGCGAGCATCGGTTAAGAGGATCTGCAGCAAGTGCAAAGTGATACGGCGCCGAGGCGTGGTGCGCGTCATTTGCGTCAACGTCCGGCATAAGCAGAGACAGGGATAAGGATGGTGAATGGTCAATGGTTAATAGTCAATAGCAAGCTAGGACGTGCTCGAACCGTTTTGACCGTTTACGATTGACCATTGACGATTGACTGGTAACTGAACCGGAGGTTCGAATGGCCCGGATAGCAGGGGTGGACTTGCCCAAGAACAAAAGGATGGAGGTCGCGCTAACCTACATTTACGGCATCGGACGGAGCTCCGCCCGGCGGATTCTGCAAGCGGCGGGAGTTTCCTTCGATACAAACAGCGATCGGCTTTCGGACGACGAGGTGGTCAAGATTCGGCAGGTCCTCGACCAGGGCTACAAGGTCGAGGGCGATCTGAGGCGTGAGATCTCGATGAATATCCGCCGGCAC
>JACPFH010000344.1 GCA_016183075.1 Deltaproteobacteria bacterium
GAGGAGGTGGAGGCGATGCGCAAGGCCGGGCCTCCCAAGAGCTATCTCAGCACCCAAAGTCCTCTTCTTGCCCTGCTCGATGAACTGTCGAAGAAAAAAGAGCTGACCCACATCTATATCCAAAAGGGGGACCTCTCGATCCGCATGAAGAAAGAAGCACCGTAAACACCCCGGCCCCCCCCACAGGTCAGCGTAAGAGGTAGGTTGCGAACGATGAAGTAAGCTCCCTCGGGGAGCGCGCTCTCGGCTGCGGCCGATGGGTTCGCGCCATGATCTGTAGGTCTGTGATCGGACGTCCGCAGCCTCGCTCGCGCTCCCCTCGCCCGCCCCCTCGACCGGGACTCATTCACTGCGAAGCCAAGGGGGACGAGCAAGAGGCCGCGGACTCTCTCCGTTTCACCGATTCCCCGCGTCCCCGATTCACTGATTGCGAGATCGCCCTTACCAGCCGATCGCGTAGCCTTCCCGCCGGGGGTCGGCTCCCGCCATCAGCGTTCCGCTTGCGGGATCCTTGACGATCAGCTCCGCTCCGCCGAACGACCAGCGGTTTACCGCCCTGACTTTGTGTCCCATTTTCTTTAGCCCTTCGATGACCTCCGGCGCAAAGCCGTCTTCCAGGCTCAGCTCTTCGGGCCCTTCCGCTCGCGGAGGCGTCCCGGGCTTGTGACTCCAGCGTGGCGCTTCGATCGCAGACTGCGGATCCATCTCGTCATCGAGCAGGTGGTGAATAACCTGCAAATTGGTTTGCGGCTGGTCATCGGCGCCGGGAGTCCCCCCGACGGCGAAGAAGTTTCCGGCGCGGAAAATCATGTAAGAATTCAAAGTGTGCGCGGGTCTCTTGCCGGGGCTTAACGCGTTAGCCTTCTTGGGATCCAAGCCGAAACTGCACAGGCGATTATTCATGACCAACCCGGTGTCGCCGGCGACCACGCGGGAGCCGAAAGGAGCAAAGATGCTCTGGATCAAGGACACCGCGTTGCCGTCCCCGTCGACAACGCACAGATACGTTGTGTCGCTTCCTAAGGAAGCGGTGAGCTGCTGCTGGCCTCTGGCAGCACCCGAGATCAAACTGCGCCGGTTGCCGGCATGCTCTTTGGAGATCAGCCGGTCGATCTTGGGATCGCCGAAGCGCGGGTCTTCGAGGCGGTTGATCCGATCCGCGAACGCGAGCTTTTTTGACTCCACCATCACATGGATCGCTTCGACGGGGTCCATGTGATGGAATGAGTAGCCCTCGATAATATTGAGCATCTCCAAAACCACGAACCCCTGAGACACCGGAGGCTGCTCGTAAACATCATTGCCTCGATATGAGGTCTTAACCGGTTCCAGCCATTCCGCGTGTTTTCCCTGAAGGTCGTCCTCGCTCAGAACACCTCCAGCCTCCTGCACCGCCCGGCACATGCGAGCGCCGATCTCACCGCCGTAAAATGCCTCCCGTCCCTTCTTCGCTATCTCCTCGAGCGTCCGGGCCAGATCTTTTTGCACCAGAAGGGCTCCGGGCCTGAGCTCCGCTGCGGCTCTGCGGTACTGATGATCGATAGCAGGGTAAGACGATGCCAGCCCTTGAATCTCATCCGCGAGCGCCGGGTAGAGCGGAAATCCTTCGCGCCCGTAGCGGACCGCATCCGCGGTGAGACGGACAAGCTCTAAGCGTCCGTATCTCGCGTGCAGCTCGAGCCAGCCGTCAACGACGCCCGGCACCGCTATGCTGAGCGGCCCATCCGCCGGGATGTTCACCAAACCCCGGTCGCGAAACAGCTCGATCGAAGCCTTTTTAGGCGCCGCACCGCACCGCTGGCATTCAGCGCTTCGACTTTGCCCGTGCGCTGGATGTACAGCAGGGCGAAGAGATCGCCGCCCGGGCCACACGAATGCGGACGGACGACCGCCAGGGTAAACGCCGTAGCTAAAGCGGCGTCTACGGCATTTCCCCCTTGCTCGAGCGCTCGAGCACCGCAGAGCGACGCCAGATAATGGCCGGAGGAAACCATTCCGTTGCGCCCCATGACGACCGGCCGCCCTACCCTCGTGAAGTTCATCGCGCCTCCAGCTTGAGAACCCTGGCTGCGTTCGTGCCCAGGATCTTTTCCTTCTGGCTCCCGTCCAGGCCCAGACCGTCGATCGCCTCGAGGCTGTTCCTTACAAACCGCAGCCCTTCCTCCGGACCGTAAGGATAGTTGGTGCCCAGAACCAGGTGATCCGCGCCGAAAAATTCCAGGGCGCAGCGCAGCGTCTGCGCGGGATGATCCGCGGTATCAACGTAGAATCGCTTGAAAGAGTCCAGCGGATTTTCCTTAAGGCCGTACCTCTTGCGAATTTCTTCGGTCCTGCCCGTATAGATATTCGTCGCCCGCTGCGCAAAAAACGCGAGCACGCCGCCGACATCCGCTACCACGAAGTCGATTTCGGGAAACCTTTCGATCACTCTGCCATACACCAGGCGGGTCATCGCCACGGTGCTGTCGAAAGCCCAACCGTAAATCAGGACGGGCATAATGTCCAAGCCGGTCGCCTGCGTCGCGAGCGGCGCCGTCGGATGGATGTAAACGGGAAGTTTATGCCGGGCAAGCCGCTCGTAGAGCGGAAAGAATTCCTCGCCATCGAGCGGCCTGCCGTTCAGGTTGGAGTAGCAGCCGAACCCCTTCAAGCCAAGCTCGCCTGTGGCGCGCTCCATCTCGTCAAGCGAGGCGGTTATGGAAGCGGTCGGAAGCGTGAACAGGCCGACGAACCGCCGCGGGTATTTACGGCACCAATCCGCCAGGGCATTGTTGCCGATCCTTGCCGGTTCGATAGCGTCCTTTTCCTCCAGGCGATCGGCGCCCGGGGCCGGGATGCTCAAGACCTGGACATCGATCCCCGCGCGATCCATATCTGAAATTCTGCGTTCCACGTCACGCCCCTGAAGCGTTGCAGTATTGATCCGGCAGCCGAGCTTTTTGTCGTAAAAATACCGCATCCCGCTGTAAGGGTCCGCAGGCTCCAGGATGACATTACCGTCGCAGCGCTGGAGCGCATCAAGGTAGGTCTGCGGATATATATGACTTTGAAAGTCGATCACCATAAAATCACTAAAGAGTTCATAGGCAACTTTGCGTCTCCAAAGACCTTCAAAAGGCAAACCTTGAAAGGGGCGGGTTTCGTCATTCCCGCGAAAGCGGGAATCCAGGAGAGGAGCAGAGGCAGACTGGATGCCCGCCTACGCGGGCATGACGGAGAGTGGCCTGGTTTGGCAACAGAAGCGAGAGAAGCGACATCGAACGGACTCCAATGTCCACGTACCAACGAACTCATTGGTAGTTGGAAGTTTTTAATCTTGCGTTTCGAGTTCAATTCGCAATCCGCAATTCGCCATTCGCAATTGTTTCTAGCTTTACAATCCATACAGCGCTCTGGGATTGTCGTCCAGGATCTTGTTGATCACGGCGGGGTCGACTTCTCCTTTCTCCCTAAGCCTTCTTAGCGCTTCGATCTCCGAGGCGGTATCCGCATGGCCGTAATCCGAGCCGATCACCAGATTATCCTCCCCGGCATACTGAACCACATAACCGAGGTCGTCGTCGGTCTGGCACGCGACGTAGATCCGGCTGTCCTTGAGCAGATTCTTTTTGAGCGGTTTGCCCAATCTCTCGAAACGCTTGGCGAGATCATGGATGGCATAAGGGATCCACTGGGCGCTTACCTCGATGAAGGCAAACTTGAGCCCGGGAAACCGATCAGGGATACCGTCGAAAATAAGCGAGTGAAACGCGCCAACCACGGCGAGCTTGAACTTGCAGAATCCGGGCTCCCGGACAAAGAAGTCGTGGACCGTAAAGCTTCCCGTGGCGGAATGCACGCAGATCGGGAGATTGAGGCGGCTCGCTTCCTCATAGAGCGGAAAAAAATAGGGATCACATAGCCGCCGCTCCCCCTCGAGGCCCCGGATGAAGATGCCGCAGGCGCCCTTCTCCTTGGCGAAGCGGGCCTCCTCCAGAGCCCTGTCCATGCTCAGCAACGGCAGCACTGCGACCCACCGAAGCCGCCCTTTGCCTTTTTCGCAGATGTCGACCAACCACCGGTTATAACTCCGGCTGAGCGCCAGCTCGATCTCGGGCCGGTTGGTGATGGGACGGAGAAAAATCGAGGGGTAGAGAACTTGCACGCCCACTTCCAGTTCGTCCATGTGCCGGATCCGGGCCTCGATGTCCTCCATCTCCCGGGACTCTCTCGGAGCATCCTGGCCGACGTTCTGGCTCTTGGGCTGAAGCCGCCCGTCGATCAACCAGTATTCGCTGACCGTGTCTCCCGGCCCCGCCGCCGAGACGATCACCGGCCGAAATTCCCGCTCCGATCCTTTCATATAATGCCACGTTCGCTCCGTTTCGAGCACGTGGGCATCGGCATCAATCGCCGCCATCCTTTCCCTCCGCGTCGGCGTTTAAAGGTCTCCTCTGTTTATTGAGTTCGCTGGGTTGATTGGGTAAGGAGCCACTCCTGTGAGAGAAGACACCATTTAGAGGAAGAAGGCAAGCTAGCCTGGATCAGTTTTCATTAGGGATCGCAAGGGGAACCGTGGCACGCCGGCGGCGCGAACATGTATTGAGCAGATTCATTTCCTTGAATTTAACTTCCGCGGACTGGCGAGGCACGCCCGAGTCTAAGATGTTCATCGGGGAATGTCCTCTACCCAAAGCAGATGAGCCGACAAAGCACCTTTCTTGAGGGCGTTATGAAGCCTAGAGTCAGCCGTGACAACCCGGCATTGGTGGGCTATCGCGACAGCAAGATAGAGACTGTCATAGACCGTGCGATGCGCGCTGCACGCGATTTCCAGAGCTGCGGGAATCAGCGATTGAGAGGATTCCACCTGGAGAGGCAGAGCCAGCAAGGCTTCGGTTGTGACCATGGCCTCTTTTCTGGATATCTGGCCTTTCCGAAAGCGCTTCCAGAGGACATTCCCAAACTCCGAAAAAATAAGATCCGGAACGCGCAGCGCGTACTCCCCTTCAAGGAGCCGGAGCGCCGCGTCACCGT
>JACPFH010000038.1:0-22713 GCA_016183075.1 Deltaproteobacteria bacterium
TCTGAGTTCCACGCGATCCATTTTTGAGGTCAGGCTTTGGAGGTGCCTTTCCTTACTAAAATAGGTGATCTCGGGTGTCAATTGCGGAGGCACAAAAATCTCTGCCGGGCGGACAATCCAAATTTTAAACGAACTCAACAAAAATCGAGTTGGCGACCATAAGGCCGCGCCGTGTAAGTCGGAGCCGATCCCCTTTTTCTTCGATTAGGCCCTCTTCTAACCAAGCGCTGATCTGAGGATAGAACTGTCCAGGATTTTTTCCGAAGCGGCGGGAAAACTCGGCGACCAAAACTCCCCGGGTCATTCGCAATCCCAGAAACATGAACTCGGCCGCGCTCTGCCGAAGATCCGTCTTCTCCTCTTCCGTTACCGCGCTGCCCTGCGCGGCGATCCGCTCCATATAGCGGCGAGGATGCTTCTCGTTGTGCCACCGCTGGCCGCCAACATCGCTCAAGCGTTTATAGGAATGCGCCCCGGCGCCGACGCCCAGATAATCGCCTCCCTGCCAATAGTTGACGTTGTGCTTTGAATCCCGGCCCGGCCGCGCATAATTGGAGATCTCGTAACGCTCGAGCCCGGCTCCGGCAAGCTCCGCCTCGACGAGCCCGGCCATTGCGATCTCCTCTTCCTCGGAAAGGGGGACGATTTTTCCCTCCCGGTAAAGGCGATGAAAAACGGTCTTTTCCTCGATGGTCAGGTTATAGGCGGAGACGTGGGGTGGAGTGAAGTTCAGAGCTTCCTGAAGGTCGCTGCGCAAGTCGGCGAGAGATTGGCCCGGACTTCCGTAGATGAGGTCCAAACTGAAGTTCTCGAAACCCGCCCTGCGAATCGCCCGCAGAGCATCGCGGGTATCCTCCGCGGTGTGAAGGCGGCCGAGAAATTGGAGCAGATGTGGCTGAAACGACTGGGCTCCGAGACTCAAACGATTGACGCCGCGCGAGCGGTAACCAGGAAAATGTTTGCTATCCTCCCGGTCCGGATTCGCTTCGAGGCTGATCTCAATATCGGGCTCAAAGCGAAAAAACGAGACTATCGTCTCGAGAATCCCGCCGATGCTTCCCGGAGTGAAGACCGATGGCGTGCCACCGCCGAAAAAGATGCTGAGCAGGCTTCGGCCGCGCCAAAAATCCGATTGGGCGTGGAGCTTCAGCTCACGGGCGAGCGCCTGAGTGTATTCCGGTTCGGGAATCTTCCTGACGACCTGCACGTTGAAATCGCAATAAGGGCATTTGCGGACGCAATAGGGAATGTGCAGATAAAGCGAAAAAGGCTCCTGACCCGCCGCCATGACTCTTAGCATATTTTTGCGCGAGCGCTGGCGCAACCGCCAGGCCTTCGGGCTTGATTGAATTCACCCTAGCCCGCTGTTATAGTCAAGGTTTGCCGCTAGCGGAGGGAGATATTTTCAGTGGCGGTTTCCGAGCACAAAGCCAAGGGAAAGAGGAGCCTGGGTTGCTTTGTTCTCACGGTGAGCGACACGCGAGATGAGACGACAGACCAAAGCGGCCAACTCATCAAGTCCCTCCTTGCGGCAAGCGGCCATCAACTGGCCGGTTATCGGATCGTAAAGGATGAGCCGGTCGAGATCGAGGCCCGGCTTCGCGAGGCGCTCAGCCGCACCGACGTGGAGGCGATCATCGTCAACGGCGGTACCGGCATTACGCCACGCGACGGGACCTACGAAGTCGTAAGCGGTATTTTGGAAAAGCGCCTGGACGGGTTCGGAGAGATCTTTCGCTTTCTGAGCTACCAGGATATCGGGTCTGCGGCGATCATGAGCCGCGCCGTAGCGGGAACTGCAAAGGGGAAGGTCCTGGTTTCACTCCCCGGCTCGAGAGGTGCAGTCGATCTGGCCATGCGGAAGCTGCTTTTGCCCGAGCTTGGCCACATGGTGTCCCAACTCCAGGGACAATGAAAGTAAAAGTCAAATTGTTTGCGATCCTGCGCGAGCGCGCCGGCGCAGGCGAAATCACAAAAGAGATCGGCGAAGGGAGTACGGTAATCGAGCTATGGGAGGCTCTCACGCGCGACTATCCCAAACTCGCTTCCGCTAAGATACATCTCCTTTATGCCGTGAACCAAAGCTATGTTACCCCCGATCACGTCTTGCGCGACCGGGACGAAGTCGTCTTTGTTCCGCCCGTCAGCGGAGGTTAACCGATGTTTCGCGTGACCGATAAGGCGCTCAATCTCCAGGAGCTTGTGGATTACGTGACCGATCCGCAGGCCGGCGCTATCGTTACGTTCATCGGCACCACCCGAAACCAGAACGAAGGCCGGCAGGTCCTATCGCTCGATTACGAAGCCTATCCCGAGATGGCCGAGAAGGAGCTCAAGCGGCTGGGACAAGAAGCCGGCAAAAGGTGGAACATCCAGCGTATGGCAATTGTCCACCGCGTGGGGCGCGTGGAGATCACCGAGCCCAGCGTGATCATTGCGGTCTCCGCGGCGCACCGCGACGACGCGTTTCAAGCCTGCCGTTTCGCCATTGAAGAGATCAAGAAAACCGTCCCAATCTGGAAAAAAGAGGTCTTCGAAGGGGGCGAAGTCTGGATCGGCACGCAGAGCGGCCAGCGCTTCCATCAGAGATAGAGACAGGGAGAGAGATGGACGGTCTCTGTCACAGATCTCTGTCTGAAGGCTGATTCATGGAATCTTCCCTTTATGCCGCCTTCGCGTTGGGCCTGATCCTCGGCGTCAAGCACGCCCTGGATGCCGATCACGTGATCGCGGTCTCGACGATCGTCACCGAGCACCGAAGCTTCAAGTGGGCCTCGCTGATCGGGGCCTTTTGGGGCCTGGGTCACACGGTGACGCTCTTTATGGTCGGGCTGCTGGTGATCGGACTTCGGCTGACGATTCCACCGAAGCTTGCCCTGGGCTTGGAGTTCCTGGTCGCGCTCATGCTCATCTTCCTTGGTGGGAGCATTATCTGGCGCTCGTTCCTCCGGGAGAGGGTCCATGCGCACACCCACGCGCACAACCCGGAAACGCACACCCATTTCCATTTGCACGGGAGAAGCGAGGAAAATCACAGCCACTCCCATCCCTTTCGCTCTATGCGCAAGCCCTTCCTCGTTGGAATGGTTCATGGCCTGGCGGGAAGCGCGGCCCTAATGCTCCTGGTCCTGACAACGATCCCGTCGCCTCTGGCGGGGCTCGCTTATATCGTCATCTTCGGAGCTGGCTCGGTGGGAGGCATGCTCGCGTTGAGCAGCATGATTGCCGTCCCCTTTGTCCTGACGGCCCAACGTTTCAGTCTCTTCAACCGCTGGATCCGCGTCGTGGCGGGAGCAGCCAGCATCGCCTTCGGACTCATTCTCGGCTGGGAGATCCTTTCCTCGAAAAGCCTGTTGTAAGTATCCGCCACAATCTTCCCCGCACCTTGCCCAAACCCTCCGAGGACGAGTCGGGTTTTCCGGCTACGGCTGAGGAGCCATGCCGCCGAGCTTGTCGCGTAAAAAGGCCCTTATATCGTTCCAGTAGTAACCCACGTCGTAGAAAAGCTGGTGCCCCCCTCCGCGATCGTAAAGAATGCTCCGCGCCTCTTTTCCCCGTTCTCGCAAGGCTTGGTCCAGCATGTTGAAATTTTCCAAGATGTCGCTGCCATCGCTCGCTTCAACCATAAGCAGGACAGGTGCGCTGAGTGAAGGAACGAGCGTGACCGCCTTCGCAAAATCTCCTCTTCCGCCGGGCGCCGGTGCCAGTATCGCAAGAGCTTTAAGGTCGCTTCTTCCCACGCCTACCATAAGTGTCAACAGACCTCCCCGCGAGAAGCCCATAAGCGCGATCCGGAATGGATCGACGTCCGGTAAGGTTCTTATGTAGTCAATTGCGTGCGAGACCTCCTCTTTGTGTCCTGGAATATTCCCTTCACCACTTTGCCGAATAGGCGTAAACGTTAAGTAGCCATCCGACGCCAGGGTATTACAAATTCCTTCCAAGTTGTAACCGCGTCGGGCTGCCCCTCCAATACCCCAGCGGTCCACGATCAGTCCATGGTTGTAAATCACAGTTGGGAAGGGCCCTTTGCCTGCAGGACGACAAAACGGAACGTTTGATCCGCCATCGGGCCGGCTCACTAAGAAACCCTGGCGGCAGCCTGGAAGCGCAAAAGACGAAATGAGAACAAGCATCCACAACAGCAACCCCACCGGCTTTGGCCTTCTAAATGATTTTGGTGATCGTGAGAACATAGGCAATCGCCAGCACGCCGTAGGCCACGCACGCGGTGCAGAGAAAGATAAGACTGAGGCGTCCCGGTCGGGCAGCGGGCGGAAGATGGCGCGGCAGGTAAACATAGTTGAGGAAGATCAAGCCGACCGAATAGAGCACGGTCCCGATAAAGCCGATCACGGCGGAAAGAAGGATCAATGGTCCCGGCTCGTGCAAGAGGATCGTGATCGAGGTAACAGCGGTGAGGATGAAGAGAAAAAGCAGGTACCACGAGCGCACGGGGATGGCGCGGGCGCGGGGAAAAAATCCGTAGACACAATCCGTGTGAATGCGGCTCACCGCATCGACCGTAGCGAGCCACGTATCGGAGAGGAAAGCCGCGGCGACAACCAAGAAAAGCACCCTGCCCGCTGACCCCCAGCTCACTTCGAAAAAGCGGCTTTGGACAACCGCCAGCTCATAGTGCTGCGGGAGCAGCCCCTTGGGATAGAGCATCGCGTAAGCCAAAAGGCATGTCATCAGCGTGGTCAAGATATTCCCGCCGACTCCTATACTAATATCCCACGCGAGAAATCGGCTCCAGCGGGGGATCTGCTTTAGGCTACCGTCTTCCTCGGGGACGAAACCCGACGCCGGGATGGCCTCCGGCTTGCCTGTAATCGGTCCGGTGATTCTTCCCATGTAGTGCGCCATGCCGATGCCTTTGTCCCGAATCCAATAGGAGTAAAACAGGGTCCAGAACCCGCCCAGCCCGGCAAACGTAATGGCCGTGAGCAGCTTGGTAGCGTCGTCAGGGTCCCATGGCCTCGGCATGGGCCACTGGGGAACGAGCAGCCCTTTGAGAAAAGCGGGAAGAGCCCGTAGCGCCTCCGGATGGGCGCTGGCCCAAAAAAGCCCCACAAGCGTGACGATGGCCACGCCACACATGAAAACCTCCACGAGCCTGTAGACAACCTTGCTCAGGAGGATCGCCGAAAAGAAGATCAGCATGGAAAGATATGCCCAGAAAAGGGTTTGACCTCTCTGGCTCCACCCCGCCGGGAACTCGGTCAGGGCCGCAAGCGAGGTGCCGCCGGCCGCCGCAAAGGCACCGAACCACAGAAACGAGAGCGTCATCAAACCCCACAGTATAAGGGCAAAGGAGCGGTTGAGGCGCAAAAAACCCTGGAAGATGCTCTCGCCGGTGAGCGTCGTGTACCGGCCGATCTCGTAAATGAGCGGGAACTGGAGCAGGCACGCGGGGAGCAGCAAAAAGAGAAAGGTAAGCCCGTATTTGGCGAGGATGTAGGGCCACCAAATGAGCTCGCCGCTTCCCTGGGCCAGTGCCATGAAGATCACTCCCGGTCCAAGGGCGGTAATCATGCCAGGAAACGGCGGCAGCGAGGCTTTTTTATACGGGGGCAGAACGCCCCAGGATCGACCCTGCGCCATCCTCTCAGCTTTCCTCGATCCGATGGATAGCTCCCTTGGGGAGCGCGCTCAGGAGTGTCGAGAACGCCTGGCGGCAATATTCTGCATCTTTCGATTCGAGGGTGACCTTGACCTTGTACTCGGGGTTGTCGATAACCGGATACGACCCCAGAAGGAGCTTGGGATAGCGGGCAAGCAACTCGTTGAGAATCGACGCAAGCGTCCCTTCGCCTTCCTTGACATAGACGACTCTAAGGTGGAAGGGAGCTTCCCGGAAGCTTTCCTTGACGGCGGCAAAACGCTCGTGCAGGATCTTTGGGATTCCAGGAAAGATGTACACGTTGCGCATTTTGACAACCGAGCTGTACAGGGACCCCTCGCCGAGCAGCTCCGCCCCTTCGGGCACCTCCGCCATGCGCAGTCTGGCTTCGTTGATATTTGCGCCGTGGCGCTGGCGCAAGCGGCGCTCCAGCTCGGGATGGCGTATCACTTTGACCCCGAAACCGTGGGCAATTCCGGCCATGGTCACGTCGTCGTGGGTGGGACCGACGCCGCCAGTGGTGAAGACCAAGTCAAAGGCGCGCGAAAAGCTAACTACTTCCTTGCCGATCAGCTCGATCTCGTCCGGAATAACGGAGACCCGGCAGACCTCGACCCCCAAGGCGCGCAGTTCGGTGCACAGGAAGTAGGAGTTCGTGTCCTGCGTCTTTCCCGATAGGACTTCGTTCCCGATGATGACGATACCGGCGGTTTTAGAGATCGAACTCACTGCAGCTCTGAAAGTATTGACACCGCGGGTTGGAGCAGACCAGGCGGCATTTATGATCCACCAACCGAGCGGCGCACAGAGGACAGAATTCCCACCATCGGCCTTCCTTCTCCTGCGATGCTGTAGAGTCGGCCATGCTACCTCCGTCCCAGCGCCCGGCGGGCTCGTTGAAGGTTATCGACCTTTATTGTACACTCGGGTCCCGACGCGTGACAACCGAGCCTTCCGCGCAGGGGGACAGTCACCTTTTGTTCGAAAGAACCCTTCGGGCGCTGCGCGCAAAAGGTGACTGTCCCCTTCGATCGGTTCACCGAAAGAGCCTGCGGGCATTTTCGCCCAGGACTTTTTTCTTGATCTGAGGTGTGGTCTTGGCCTTTTGGATGATGCGGACCGAATTGGCCAGCAGACCGATCGTGGGGAAGTCGCTACCCATCAGCACCTGTCCCTCCCCCATCATGTGAACCGCAAAGCGAATCTCTTCCGGGCTCCAGAACGGAGGCGCGGTATCCACGAAGATGCGCCGTCTGTACTTGTCGAAGAAACCCTTGGTACGACGGTCCCAGAAAGAAGGATTGAGCCGGTTCTTCAAGGCAAAAAAGGCTCCGCCCATATGTGCAAAGACAAAGCGCAGCTTCGGAAAGCGATCGAGCGTGCCGCTCAGCATGAGCCGGGCGATGTTGATCGTCGTATCAAAGGCCCGGCCGAGGTTGCGCGTGAGGTTAAACTGCTCCATTCCGTGCGGATGGGCGAGCGGGAGCTCGGAGGCCGGGTGAACGACGATCGGGATCTCCAAGTCCGAAACTGCTTTGTAAAAAGGAAAAAACCGCTCATCGTCGAGGAGAATGCCGTTGATGTGGGTGTTGACAGCCGCGCCTTTGAAGCCCAGGTCCACCACGGCCCGCCTTAGCTCCCTCTGTCCCTCGGGATCGAGCGGCGGAACATGCGCCAGCGGAATGATGCGATCGGGATATTGAGCGGTGACCTCGGCCATCCGATCGTTGATGGTGCGCGCCGCCCTGAGGTCTGCCCAGTCGAGCCAGACGCCGACATGGAGCACCGCTCGGTCCACACCCGCCCGATCCATCGCCTTGATTTGTTCGTCGATGCGGGCGGTCATCTTCGGCGGTGAAAAAAGCTGAACGCCCTCGCGCCGGATACGAAACCGATCGGCTTCATGGATCACCTCCTCGTCCGCACGCACGTAGAGCTCAGGTCGACGGTAATGTTCCTCGGGCATCCAGTGATGATGAGCGTCGATGACAAGACCCTTTTTCATGTCCCCCTTGTAATCGAAAACGCCGGAGTTGACAAGCAAATTTGCGCTGCCAGCCTTTCGGTTGGACTTCCGCCAGCCACCGTAATATATTTTTTGAAGTCATGGATCCGGTCATCGTGCGCGTCGTAAGCCTTAAAAAAAGTTACGGTCCCGTCCGCGCGCTGGACGGCATCTCCTTCGAGGTCGGGCGCGGCAGGATCTTCGGCCTTTTGGGACCCAACGGCGCGGGCAAGACCACCGCGGTCAGGATCCTGACCACGCTCACGCGGCCCGATGATGGAACAGCGGAGATCGCGGGCGCCGATGTCCTCGCGAACCCGGCCAAGGTCCGAAGCCTCATCGGCTATGTCCCGCAGGAATTGACCGTGGACCCCTATCTGACGGCCGCTGAGCACCTGCGTTACTACGCCGATCTCTACCATCTAGCCGGCGCTGCTTGGGAAACGAGAACCCGCGAACTCCTGGCCCTTCTCGGTCTGGCGGGCCAAGAGGGCCGGCGCGTGCGCCACTTCTCCGGCGGGATGAAGAAGAAACTCGACCTTGCCTGCGGCTTTCTCCACCGGCCGCCGCTGATGGTTCTCGACGAACCTTCCCTTGGATTGGATGTGCAGGTCCGCCATGACGTTTGGCGCTATATCGAACAGCTGCGGGACCAGGGAACCACGGTCTTTCTGTGCACGAACTATATGGACGAGGCGGAGCGGCTGTGCGACGAGGTCGCCATCATCGACCGCGGCCGGATCGCTGCGCTGGGCACGCCAGCCGCGCTGAGAAGCAATCTGAAACGGGACGTGATCTCGGTCGAGGTGAGCGCTTCCCATGATCATCACGCGGAGAAGCTGGCGGCGCTGGAGCGCGCCGTTGCGGGGCTCGATCTGGTTCGGGAAACCATGAAAGACGGGACCCAGCTTAAGATTTACGTCGAGCAGAACGAGCTCGCGCTGCCGCAAATCCTGAGCTCCGCAGCCGCGCTCTCGGTCCCGATCCATGCCATCAGCTATAGCCGGCCCGGCCTGGACGAGGTTTTTCTCCACTACACCGGGCATAGCTTCGCGGAGGGGAACGAGCACCATGGGTGACTTTTTGCGGGAGACCAAGGCACAACTCGTCCGCTGGCTCATTCACACCCGGCGCGAGCCTTTCAGCATGGCCTTCAACCTGCTCAATCCCGTCATCCTCCTCATCTTCATGGGCGGAGCGTTCCAGAGCCTGGCCAAGGATTTTACCGGCGGAGACTACCGGGCCTATTTGCTGCCCGGCGTTTTGGCGCTGACGGCCTTTGGCAACAGCATGGCGGGCGGGATCCCGCTCCTCTTTGACAAAGAGAACGGCTTTCTCCTGCGCCTGATGAGCGCGCCAATTTCCCGCGCCTCGATCCTCCTCGCCCGCTTCCTCGCGGTCAACCTCAACACCCTGCTCCAGTGCGCGCTCATTTTGATCCTCGGCCTTCTCTTCGGCATACAGATCGCGACGGGTTTGACCGGCGCGGTCGCGCTTCTCTTCATCAGCCTGCTGCTCGGCTTCGGCGTGACGATCGTCTCCTTGATTCTTGCCTTTGTGCTGGAAAACCACGGCGACTTCTTCGCGATCCTGGGCATCACCGCGCTCCCTCTGACCTTTCTCTCGAGCGCCTTCGTTCCCCTGGAGTCCCTTCCCGGCTGGATGAGGCTTTTGGCCCAGGTGAATCCCATGACCTATGCGGTCGACGGCATGCGCACCCTGGCCTTGGTTGGCTGGAATGGATCGGTTTTGGCGCACATGGCCATCGTTTTAGTGATTTTCGACGTGGCAATGTTCTGGGTCGGGAATAGAGTATTGCGTCGCCACATGGCCTAGTTTGTCCATGGATCCAGAGCGGCCGAAGACAGCCGAGGAAATCAGAGCGGAGCGGCGCCGCACGCGGTGGAAGGCCTTTTTTACCCCTTTGATCTACATGGGTTCGATCCTCGCCTCTGTCGCCTTGATTATGGCCTTGATCAGAACCTGCGCCCAGCGCTTCCCCCAAGCCCCATAATTCTATCCTAGGACGGGTTTCAAGATCCTTGTATAATAGGAGCCATTGGAGACGACCAATGGATTGTGATTTTTTCGGCGCGAGACGAAGGGACACTCTGCCGGCGACGCAAAACAAGCCCGCGGAGCAGCGCGTAAGACCGGGAACGCACGGCCCCATTGCGATTGGGCTCGTGGCGGCCGCCCTGATTGTCACGAGCCTCCGTGCGAAGGCAGCCGAGGTTCCTGCGGCATGGAAAACCTACAGTGACTCCAACTGTGGGATCGTGTTCAACTACCCCCCTTCATCGCAGCTCAGGGTAAGCGCCGCGAAAGATTACTGCGCGCTCTCGGATACGAGTTCTATTTGACAGAGGTGAGCGAGTCGTACCACAAGAAGGGGAAGAGCATTGAGACGCGAACGAAAGGGCCGATCTTCGCTCTCGACATTTCAGACGACGAGGTTATCCGAGTCGTCCTCATAACCCCGCCTGATAGGCTACCAAAAACCGGGGAATATTCAGCGACGTTAAAGCCGATCCTCGATACATTTAGAGTCTGGAGCAAGCCGCGAAGCCAGGCCCCCCGGGTAGTGGAGCTGAACCCGATCACCCGGGATCGCAATGCCTTCACAATCAGGGTGGTCCCGGACGGTCCATACAGGTCTGTCCCTCGGCCTGGAAATGAACCGGTGCGTTGGTTTCTCATCGACCCGCTCGGGCGCCGGCGAGGCGTGGATCCGATGACGAGTGCACCGCATGCGGACATCCCAGCGATTACGTACTACTTCGCGACGGGGGAAAATGGAATCGTGCTCAAGGAACCGGTCGAAGGACGTTATGAGCTTCACATTACGGGCACTTTCCCTAGTATGCCCTATAAGGTTTTCGTGTACGCGCCCGACCGGACCGGAAAAGGATGGACCGCCGAGTACGCAAATCGGACTGCCGAAGCCGGCGCCGTGGACCGGTACGACGTGGTCTATTCAAAAGCCTCCGGTCCTCCCGTGAAGGTGTCCGAGGTCAAGGATTTTTCCCGCTTCACCCTGTTGCTTGCCGGCGGCGAAAACCCGGCGACTGAGCTTCTTCTGACCGACCCTCGGGGCCGGAGGACTGGACTCGCCCCGGCCATGAAAGAGCTGCATCGCGAGGTTCCTCGCTCTTCATATCTTAGCGCGGGAATAGGCCGGCCAGCGACCAGCAGATACACTTTGGACCTGCGCGCTTGGAACAGGAGCGGGGGCGGGACAAGCAAGCCGGACTTTCGCGACATTCCTATAGATCGGGGTGTGGTTCACCTCTATGCCCTCAACTACTCCGGCGTCGCCGGGGTTCCTTTAAACGTAGCGGGCGGCTTTGGTGGGAAAGAACAAACACCGGATGATGGAGACAAATTCCTCACTTACGCAACCCCTGCAAGTCCCGAAACCCGGCTTCCTCCAGGGGCTACCAGCGTCCCCGTGCTCATCTTCTACGGCCGGTCCATCAAGCCGGTTACCTTCGCCGCCATGCTCAACGACACGAACATATCGAGCCGGTTCACGCCTGCGCCGGGAACGGCTCAGACAGTCTTTGTTCCGTTGCGCCCCGGTCCCAACACACTGGTGCTCTCTGTGGACGGAACGACCGCCGGCGGCCGGGTCGCCACAGACGTCGACCGGCTGGTGTTTCTGGCCCCATGAAGTCGAATTCCCTACCCCGCCGCGACTCCCGCGAGGTGCGGCATGCGCACCTTGACCCCGTTCGCGGCGCATTCCGCCACGAACTGACGACCGATCTCGGGGTCCTCGTCCTCATACTCGATGAGCGTGCCGCCCTTCTTGACGCTCACGAACACGCCCTCGCGACGCTGCAGGTCGACCCACTCCACGCCATAACGGCGCGTTCCCCAGCGCAGGGCAAGCTGACGCGCCGGCTCGGTACCCGTGCTCATGTGCTGGTGGAACCAGCCGGCCGGCGGGCTGACCACCGATCCCTCGCGCCACGGCAACTTGATGACCTTGTCAGCGTTGCCATTGGCATAGGGTTGGGTGCTCGCCTCAGGCGGCCACAGCAGCGTGTACCCCTGACCGCGCACGATGAGCAGCACCGCGCCCGCTCCGTGGTGATGCGCCTTCTGGTACTGGCCGTTCGGCCAGTCGGCGATGTGGGCGACCATCACCCCGTCGCCTAGCTCGCATTGGGTGAGACGCATGCCTGAGCCCTTGGACTCCAGGGAATCCACTTCCGCCCGGCGCACGTCCGGCACAAAGTTCGCGCGCCACAGCCACAGCCGTTCCAGGTCGTCCCACATCCGCTCCTGAGGAGTGAAGTAATCAGGGCGCGCCTGGAACCGATCGTCGAAGGCGTAGTCACAGTTAAAGACGAAATCCGGGTTATGAAAGATGTCCAGAATCATGGGCGCGTTGCCGAAGCCCAGCAACACCGCCGGCTCACTGCCGGAACCGTTGTACAAGCGATGCCAGTTATTCAGTGGCATGGCGAACAGGCTGCCTTCCTGCCACTCGAAGGTGGTCTTCTTCTCGGAGCCCGGCAACCACACCTCCGCGCCTCCCCGACCCTGCAGGATGTAGACGATCTCCTCGTACAGGTGTTTCTCCGGGTTAAGCGCCCCGCCGGGCGGGATGTCCGCCACGTACAGGCCGGTGACGCCTTCCATGCCGCGCAGCTTGATGAAGGTACCGTTCCCGCCCAGCCTGGGCCAGGGGGCACGCGGCAGCTCTACCACTCGCTCTATGCCGTAGCCCTCGACCATTGGCACGCCCTGAGACTTAACCCAACGCTCGTACGTCGTCTCTCGATGCATATCAGCTACACGGCCTCCCTTCGGCAATTTGGACCGAAAAATATCCGATAACGAAGTCTTATGTCAACCTGCGGGCCGGTTTTAGGTAGAGATGGACGTTTGTCCCCCGGTTACGGTAAGGATGCTTTTAAATGACGTGGCTGTCCCTCGATCTTCCTCGGGACGGTGAGTTTATCGAACCGCAGGAGGGATCGAAGGTAATCTCTTTTACTGAAGGATCTCTTCCAGGCGGGGCATGGGGCTCTTCCCATAGACCCAGGTGTTGAAGGATTTTCTTAATCACGTCAGGTCAATAAAGCTGATGATCCTCATCTCCCCCTGGCACTTGGGCAGGTAAGCGGGTCGGCTTCATAGACTTTTCTGATAAAGTGGGACCATCTTTTCTTTAATTCTTTCGATACCGGCGGAGCCTCGATCTCGATAACTTCAGGCTTCCAGTGTACTCTGGTCGGGGAAATTCGTGGTTTTTTTGAGCGTCAGAAAACTTCTACAAAACAGTTAACCGTTCCTTAGTCACGCCCGGCGGAGCCCCAAAATGCTGCGGAAGGTGGAAAATACAAGCCGCAGATTGGCCTTGGACTTACCGGCTATCCGCTCTTGCACGCGAATAGGGAAAAGAACAATGGGGATAGAGCGCTTGACGACCCCGAGCAACACCTCAAGTTCAATGGCTCCGTAATTTCCCTTGAGATCCAGTTGCTTCAAAGTCCCGGTCTTAATCAACTTGAGTGAGTTGGCGTCGGATACGTCCAGCTTCAACAGTTTATTGACGAGCAGATTGTATACGAACGAAATGAAGCGGCGTGTGGGTCTATAGTACTTTTGCAAAGGGTGTCCCAAGACAAACATCTTTTGGTTTCGCAGAGCGTACTCGTACATTCGGCGGAGTTCCTCAGGGGGGTACTGAAGATCCGCGTCAAGGTAGGACGTGTATTCTTTCTCGGCCAGTAAAATCCCCTGCCGGATCGCATGAGAATACCCCCGATTCTCTTCATAAATAACGTACTTGATGCGATTGTTTCCATCTTTGAGCCGCGTGATCACCTCATGAGACCCATCGGTGCTGCCATCATTGACCACGATGATCTCGTGATCCACGTGGGCGAACACTCGCCGGGTGTCCCGGAGGCAGGATTCTACACAGAGTTCTTCGTTATATACGGGGATGATGATCGAGATACTCATCGGTCCAGTGATCCATTCGACCAAACGAGGCGCCTTTGGCCTGGGATCCCTTCACAAATCGGTCAATGATATCCAGGAACGCCTGCCCCGTCCTGCGCGTCACATATCTCGGCACTCCAGGAACCGAAGGCAGCGGCTCGAAGTCCCAGGAGTGGACGTAGAGAACCGGCTCACGGCCCAACCAGTGATTATAAGTAACGCTGAGCCGCGGGAGCCAGCTTCCGGCATTGCGCATCCAAACCCACGAAACCGGAAGACCCCCTAGCGTCGCGATCGGGATCTCTAGGATTCCCTCCTTGAGAAAAGGGGATTTTGGCTGAAACACCGCGAAAGGTTGATACGGATGCAAAACGGGATGGACGGAAGAATCATATCGGTAACCGCACTCTTTCAGGAGCTGAAAGTGGTCCGGCGCGATCTGGTTGCCTGGCGCCCGAAAGCCGCGCACCACAATCCCAAACGTCTCCTCGATATATCTTTTCGACTCACCGATCTCAAACAACCGCTCTTGACGCGTCAAGCCCACCAGACGGGAATGCGTGTAAGAATGGCTGGCGACCTCATGTCCCTCGTCGAGAATTCGGTGGATCGTTTGGGGATGCCGCCGTGCAAAAACCACGGAAACAAAAAAAGTGCAGGGGATGTTGAGGTCTTGAACCAGATCCAGAAACGCCAAGCAGCCTCCGTTCCCGATCTCTCCGTGACAGGCAGAAGCAAGCCCAAAAAACTGCGGTGAGTCCCAAAATTCGGCGTCGAGGGTGAGAAAGATAGATCTATTTTTTCTCGGGCGTCCCATAGTTAAAAACAAAGGGTTTCTTCCGCGTTGGCAACCCGGGCCAATGCTAGGCGCGTTGATTAACCCAAGTCGGTCCGAATGTCTACCCCTTCGGCAAGGAAGCGGATTTGACACTGAGGCGCCTAATCGACTACTTTGCCCCTGTTCTCAATGAGCCGTTGTCACGATGGCGAAGCGCCCGTCCTTTCATCTCCCGTATCCCCCATGCCTGAGTTATTGAATGGAGCCCGCAAGCCGGTGCGGCAAATCCACTCCGCGAATCGAGAGTGGGTCACCATCAGCGTCATACTGATCTGGGCATTGTGCGTCTGCTATTACAACATCAGCGTGAGCCCCGTCGAAACCGACGAGGCCTTATACGCTGCTGTGGGTAGGCAGATTGCCCGCACGAGCCAATGGTTTCGACTCGAATACGAGCGAGCTCCGTTTCTCTATAAACCTCCACTGCACTTCTGGCTTATGGCGATCTCCATGCGACTCTGGGGTGAAACCGAGCTGGGCGTGCGCTTTCCATCAGCCACCTTCGGTTTGGCGACCATCTTTCTAGTGTACTTTGCCGGGAAGGCCTTTTTTCAGCGTCGCGTCGCAGTTACGGCTACGCTTAGCACAGCGACAACCTACAATATCTTCTGGCTGGCTCCCCAGGGCAAGATGGATGTTGAACTTGGCTTTTGGATGAATCTGGCCGTTCTCAGCTTCCTCCTCGCTTATCGGGAGGAAGAACGGCGCTCCGGGTTTCTGGTGCTTTCATTTTTTTCCATGACGATGGCAACCATGCTGAAGGGCCCGGTCGGTACTTTGCTGCCGGGGTTTGCCGCTTTTGTCTATTTGGTGTCAACTCGCCGATCCGGAGCTGTCAAAGAAATCCCCGCTTTCGGGTTTGGCCTGCTGGCTCTTCTCGGCATCGCGGGCGCCTATTATCTGGCCCTCACTCCTGAATTCAATCGCTATTTCTTCGTGGTCGAAAACCTGATGCGGATTACCGAGGAGTCCCGGCCGCTTCTCTTCTACTTCTACATGATCTTCCCCGACCTTTTCCCCTGGAGCCTGTTTGTCCCGGGCGCCGCGGTCGCTCTTTGGAGATCGGGGCTGTTGAGGCCCGGAACTCATGAGTTCTCCGTGCTCGTCTGGTTTCTGAGTTTCCTGCTTTTCCTGTCTATCCCATCCTACAAGGAAGAGGATTTTCTCGTCTATCTGCTTCCACCGTTTGCCCTGTTGATGGCAAGAAGTTGGGCGCAGCTTTGGCCCCCCTGGGGAACCTCGACCACCTTGCCCGTGTCCCTCCTTAAGGGCTCGCTGATTCTTCTGATCCTGGGAATGTTTGCTGCACTCTTGATCGGACCGAAAATCCTTCAATTACGATTTCCCGGTTTTCCCGACCTCATCGGCCCTGCCCATTCCATCGTGGCCGGACTAGTACTAGTCTGCCTGGTCGCGTTGTACATCGCCTTGCAGCGGCAAATCAGGGATGTCTTCTACGCGGTCGCCGTGATAGCACTGACCTTAACGCTCGCCTTCGTCCACTTCTTCAGGGCGGCCCAAGGACAATACAACGCGGTCAAGAACATCGCCCGTGACATCAGGTCAACCGTCGGCGATTCGCCTCTAGCGCTCTCGCCCACCCAAGGCAGCACGGAGCTTCTCTACTACCTGGATCGAACCGAGCCGGTTTGGTATGTCGCAAAAATCGACGGGGTGGAAAAGTTCTGGCGATCTGAGAAGAAAGTTTTCGCCCTTTTGACCACCGACCTCTATGACGAACTTAAGAGCCTCCCTGGTTTTCCAACGCACAAGGTTGCGGAATTCGCCCACCGCAAGTGGCATTATGTATTGATACATACTACTGAGCCACGGTAATCCTGTGACGCAGAGAAACCCCCGCCTTTACACCGAGCGTCCCACAGGGCTTGGTCAATGCAAGACTTCCCTATGGGCTCCAACAATACCCTGATAGCCCTCACATTTGAAATGGGGAACTGGGGTCAACTGGGGTCAAGTCCGCTCTTGGCTCAACTAACTGAAGTTTAAACCATCTCCCTCTTTTATCGAAGCTACAGACCGTGAGACCGACCAGCTCGTCTACGAACTTTACGGGTTGACGGAAGAAGAGCGCCTGCCCTTTGATTGAAATAGCTCTTAGGCTATAATTCGCACCAATAGTTATTTTGAGAGCGCAAGAATGAGCGATCTGGGAGTGATTATCTTGGCGGCCGGACTGGGTAAGCGGATGAAGTCCAGAGTGCCGAAGGTGCTCCACCGGCTGGCGGGAAAGCCCTTGCTGTTTTACCCGTTGCGGGCTGCGCGCGAGCTTAGACCGAAGCGGATCGCGGTTGTCATCGGACGCGGCGCTGATGAAGTGAGGCGGGCGTTCGACGATGAGAACATCACCTGGGTGCTGCAGGAGGAGCAGCTTGGAACCGGGCACGCCGTTCGGTGTGCGAAAGAGAGTTTTCGGGATTTCGCGGGAGATCTTGTCATTCTAAGCGGCGACGTCCCTCTGATCTCGCCGCAAACCTTGAGCGAGTTGCTGCGCTGGCACCGCGATCGCCGGGCTGCGGTGACCTTTCTTACCGCTTCGTTGGAACGACCCGCGGGGTATGGCCGGGTGCTCCGCAGCGCGGCAGGCGCCGTTACTGGAGTTGTCGAGGATCGAGACGCCTCCGAAGCGGACAGACGCATCCAAGAGATCAACGCCGGAATCTACGCCGCCTCCCCGCGCTCTCTCTTTGCCGCTCTTGAAGAGATCGGCAATCGCAACGAGCAGGGAGAATACTACCTTCCTGACATCGTCGGCGTCGCGCTGCGGCGGGGCGAGAAAATCGAGACCGTGCGAGCGGCGGACGCGGGGGAAATCCTCGGCGTCAACACGAGAGAGGAGTTAGCGGCCATGGAGAAGACCTTGCAGGAGAAAATCAATCGCCAATGGATGGCGGCCGGCGTCACGCTCAAAGATCCCGCGACCACCTACATCGAAGAGGGAGTCGCGATCGGCAAGGATACCGTGATCGGCCCGAATACTCATCTCTTGGGCCGCACGACCCTCGGCGAGGGATGCCGGATCGACGGCAACGCTTACGTGACCGACGCCCGTCTCGGCAACGAGGTTCACCTCAAATTCTCCGTCGTCCTTGCCGACTGTCAGGTGGCGGACAAAGCGGCCGTCGGCCCTTTCGCCCACCTGCGCCCGGGAACCGTGCTCGGGCGCGGCGTCCATATCGGCAGCTTCGTGGAGACCAAACAAGCGATCCTCGGTGAGGGTACGAAGGCCAATCATTTGGCCTACCTCGGCGACGTGACGATCGGCGGCGAGAGCAATATCGGCGCCGGCACGATCACCTGCAACTATGACGGCTTTCGCAAGTACCAAACCAAGATCGGCGATCGCGTCCAGGTCGGTAGCGACTCCACGCTCGTCGCACCGGTGACGCTCGGCGACGACGCGTACGTGGCCACCGCCACCACCGTGCGTCACGATGTCCCGGCAGGCGCTCTCGTCTACAACGAACGGACCGAGAAGGTGAAAGAGGGCTGGACGGAGCAGTTTCGTGAAAGGCACAAGAAAGGGTAGGCGTGTTCGTGGCTCGTGCGATGGACAATCAGACGGAAGACCGCCGACCGAAGACCGGTCATCGGTCGCCGGTCCTCGGTCGTTTTCTCACCGAGCATGAATAACGACCACGAGTAACGAATCATGTGCGGCATCGTAGGATACATCGGCCGGCGGGAAGCGGCTCCTCTCCTCTTGGAGAGCCTCAGGAAACTCGAATATCGCGGCTACGACTCGGCAGGAATCGCGGTGCTCAATAGCGGGAAGGTCGCGATCCGGCGGTGCGAGGGAAAACTTGGCAATCTGGAGGAGATCCTGGCGCGAAGCTCGCTTCCGGGAACCATCGGCATCGGCCACACCCGCTGGGCCACCCATGGCCGGCCTTCGGAAACCAACGCTCACCCCCATCGCGCCGGTGACATCGTCGTCGTCCATAACGGGATCATCGAGAATTACCTCGAGCTGAAAGAGCAATTGTCGCGCCTCGGATCTCGTTTTGAGTCCGAGACCGACACCGAAATCGTGGCCCATCTAGTGGACGCGAAATTGTCCAACGGAGCCGATTTCCTGACGGCCGTGCGCCACAGTCTCAAAGAGATCCAGGGCTCGTACGCCCTGGTCTTTCTTAACCAGCGCGATCCGGAGCGATTGATCGTGGCCAAGAACTCGACCCCGATCGTCGTCGGTTGGGGCGAGGGCGAGACGTTCATAGCCTCGGACATTCCCGCGCTGCTTGATTACACACGGAAGGTGACCTTCTTGGAAGACGGGGAGGTCGGCGAAGTAACCGCAAAAGGCCTGCGCGTACTGAACGGGAAAGGGAAAGCCGTTCAGCGAGCCGTAAAAGAGATAACCGGGGACGCCGTGGCGGCGCAGAAGGGCGGCTATCGCCACTTCATGCTGAAGGAGATCCATGAGCAGCCCCGCGCCCTGACCGATACCTTTCGCGGCCGCATTTCGCTGAAAGAAGGCGACGTTTCGCTGGAGGGTGTCCCGCTCGCCCGGATCCATGTGGTCGCTTGTGGCACCGCCTGGCACGCTGCGTTGGTGGGGAAATTCATGCTGGAGGAAATCGCCGGCATCCCGGCCGAGGTCGATTACGGCTCGGAGTTTCGTTATCGTTCGCCCCTTATCGACTCGCGCTCGCTGCTGCTGCCCATCAGCCAGTCGGGAGAGACGGCCGACACTCTGGCCGCGGTGGAGCTGGGCCGCAAGCGCAAGGCCAAGGTGGTCTCGATTTGCAACGTGGTCGATTCCTCCCTGGCCCGGAAGTCGGACGGGGTCTTCTATACGCGCGCCGGCCCCGAGATCAGCGTCGCGAGCACGAAAGCGTTCAGCACGCAGCTTGCGGCTTTGTACCTCTTCGCCATCGGTCTCGGGCGGTTGACCGGCCGATTGCAGCGCTCGGAAGCCAAACGGCTGACCGAAGACCTCCTCTGCCTGCCGCACCAGGTCGAGGAGGCCCTGAAGCTTGAAGGCGATCTGGAAGCTTTGTCTCGGGAGCTGAGCAGCGCGACGGACTTTCTCTACCTAGGCAGGGGAATTAACTATCCGATCGCTCTTGAAGGCGCTCTGAAGCTGAAGGAGATCTCCTATATCCACGCCGAAGGCTACCCTGCCGGCGAGATGAAGCACGGCCCGATCGCGCTGATCGATGAGCGGATGCCCGTGGTCGTGCTCCTGCCCAAAGATCGCTACTTCCAAAAGACGCTGGGAAACTTGAAAGAGGTTGAGTCCCGCGGCGGTAAGGTCATCGCCGTCACGGACCAGGCCGACGGCGCCATCGACGCCGCCGCCTATCGGGTATTGACAGTCCCCCGAGCCTCTTATTTCCTCACTCCGATCGTGCTCGCGATCCCGCTCCAGCTTCTCGCCGATGAAATCGCGGTCCACAGGGGCACGGACGTGGACCAACCGCGCAATCTTGCCAAGAGCGTTACGGTAGAGTAGCGGTCAAGCCGGAGCGGGACGCCTTTTTTACAAGGCGATTTCACGAAGCGAGATCGCCGAATCCTCGGGGGTGACCGGATTGATGTAAAACCCCGATCCCCACTCAAACCCGGCAACCTGCGCGAGTTTGGGCATGATCTCAATGTGCCAGTGGTAGTGGCCGTTTTCCGGCTCCCTGAGAGGATTGGAATGGATGATGTAGTTAAACGGCGGGTCATTGAGCGCGCGATTGAGCCGGACCAGAGTTTCCCGCAGAGCCCGGGAGAGATCGAGGTATTCCTGCTTCGAAGCGTGCTCGAAAAAGGGAGAATGTTTCTTCGGCAGAATCCAGGTCTCAAAGGGAAAACGAGGGGCAAAGGGACAGATGACCAGGAAATGCTCGTTTTCGCTCACGAGCCTGCCCCGATCCTCTATTTCCTGCGTCACGATGTCGCAGTAAACGCAGCGCTCTTTGTACTTATAATATTCCAGCGCGCCTTTGAGTTCCTCAACGACATTGCGCGGAACGATCGGCAGAGCGATCAGTTGGGAGTGGGTGTGTTCGAGCGTGGCGCCCGCCTCCGCGCCCTGATTCTTGAAAATCAAGATGTAACGAAAGCGCTTATCCTTATTGAGATCCAGAACGCGATCCCGGTAGGCCCAGAGGAGATCTTCAAACTCCGCTTCGCTTAGAGATCCGATATTCGATTCGTGTTTGGGGGTTTCGATGATCACCTCATGGGCGCCAACGCCATTCATGAGGTCGTAGACACCGTCGCCGCGCCGGCCGAGCTCCCCTTCGATCATGAGAGCGGGAAATTTATTCGGCACCACCCTCAATGTCCAACCCGGCGCGTTGGGCCTCGATCCATCCGGCCGATACGCCGCGATCTCGGGCGGCGTGGCCTCTTCGTTCCCGGCGCAAAATGGACAGGGACCGGGTCGCGATGAATCACTTTTCTTCAGAGCGTAGTTGGGCCTTTTCGCCCTCTCCGACGAGATGATAACCCAACGCCCGATCACGGGGTCTTTTCTCAATTGCGGCATGACCTACACCACTCTGCTTTCGATTCCGTCATTTTATAACTGCTGACCCTCGTTTTGTCCAGCAGAATCTTCGTATCCAACGCCCCGGCGCGGTAAATTTCCGGCGCGAAATCCTTTGGCGCAAAGGTAAATTTCTGACGACCCCTTGCGCGTGGCCCCCGGCCGGCTCCGCTCCACCGAAGCGAAATGCTCGCCCAGCTCCGATGAGAGCCCCTTCAACTCCTCCCCGACAAAGGTTTTGACGAGGAAATGGCCTCCCGGCTTCAAAACACGGCATGCCAATCGTAAGGCCGAGCGGCAGAGTTCGAGGGAGCGACTCACATCCGCGTCGCGGATGCCGCTCAGTCGTGGTGCGAGGTCCGAGAGCACGCAATCGGCCATGCCTCCCAGAACGCTCCGGATCTTGATCTCGGTCTCCGCGGAGGTGATATCGCCCTGAAGGAGGATAACGTTCCTTGCCTTGAAAGAGCCAATAGGCTGAAGGTCGACCCCTACAACCACACCCTCCCGCCCGACAAGACCGGCGGCGACCTGCAGCCAGCCGCCCGGAGCCGCCCCGAGGTCCACGACTCGATCGCCCGGCCTCATCAGACGGAACCTTCGGTCGAGCTCCAATAGCTTGTAGGCTGCGCGAGAGCGAAAACCCTGTTCCTTTGCCTTCCGATAAAAGGCATCCTTTGGCTGGTATGCCATGAGATCAGTATACGGCAGGAACCAGCCAGAGGAAAGACGAGCAGATTTTGCAAGCCAAAAACTTCTTACTGAGCCTTGACTGTGAACTCTACGCGCCGGTTGACCGCACGCGCCCAATCGGTCTCAAGCTCTATCAGCGGCTTCGATTCTCCCAGACTCAGCGCCGACACGCGCGCCGGATCGATGCCCAACTCGGTGAGTTCTTGTATCACCTTCTCGGCGCGGCGCAGCCCGAGCTTCAAATTGTACTCCTCGCTGCCGACGGCATCCGTATGCCCCTCCACTACCACGACCAACGCCTCTTTCTCTTTAAGCTTTTGGGCCGCCAGATACGCTCTGCCTTTACCCACGTCGGTTAGATCTGCAGAATTGAAAGCAAAGGCGATGTCAGGGAAGACCACTCGTTCAACCTCAACGACCCTGGGGACCTCCACCGTGACGGTCTTCTCGACCGCAACCTCTTTAACGGTCACTCTTTCAGCCACTGGCTCTGGCGGTACAACCTTGACCCGCTGCGCCAGCGGCGCAAGGGCTACCCGTTTGGTAATGCCATAATCATAAGCCGGCGACTCAGGGAAAAGCGGGGGATGGGGCCTGTGACCGAAGACGTACTCGGTCGACTTGTTGGCGCTGACCAGGTAGTGAAGCGGCCTGAAGAAGACCCACTCGGTAAGCACCCCGATCGGGTGGGCCAGATAGGCAACAACCCGTAAGGGATTGGATTGGCTCTCGTCATACTCATCCGCCACTGACCGCTGCGCCGTCAGGCCGATAACAACACCCAGGATGACTGGCACAGCCCATAGCTTAAATATCTTCATGAGGCCCTCCGTGTACTGTGAAAATGCGTTTTATTTTAATGCTTTTACCCCTTATCTGTCAAACGAGGCCGAAATGTCCGGCACGGCTTGTAAAAGCGCGGCTGTTAGTCTAAGAGTGAACCATTTTCTCCGCGGGTCTATCTTTTCATGCACGGCCGGCTCGACCAGGCGAACCGGAAATGGCAGCAAGTGAGGCAAACCGATTCGCTCCTATGGCTGATCACCCTCGGCCACACCTTTACGCATTTGTGCCCGGCAACGTTCTAT
>JACPFH010000038.1:22724-23550 GCA_016183075.1 Deltaproteobacteria bacterium
TCACGGTGAGAGCAGCGGCGAACCTGGTGGTAAATGTCCCCTCCGGCATGATCGTCGACCTCATCGGGCGCCGCGGTCTCCTGATGGCTCTGGCGATGGCGTTCACCGGCATCCCCTACCTCTTTGTCGGTCTGAGCCATACCTACTTCTGGGTCCTTCTCTTTATGGCCTTTGTCGGGGTCGGCAACTACCTGTGGCACCCCGCCGCAATGTCCACCCTTTCGGAGAAGTACCCGCAAAGGCGCGGCTTCGCCATCGCCATGCACGCGGTAGGGCCAAACGTCGGCGAGAGCCTGGCGCCGCTCATCGTGGGTGTCCTCCTCCTCTATTTTTCCTGGCGCAATGCCCTGTTTTTGAACCTCATCCCGGGTTTGGTGATCGTCGTGGTTTTGTGGAAGTTTCTGTTTACCAACCCAGAGATCGGCGGCGAAAAGCGAACCGATCTGTCGCTAGTGAATTATCTGGCCGGGATCAAAGCCATGGCGCAAAACTCCCATCTGCTCCTTCTCGTCGGCGTGGCCGGCTTGCGCGCGATGACCCAGACCGGCCTGCACACGTTCCTGCCTATCTACCTCACGCATCAACTGGGACTCTCCACTGCCCTTGTGGGCCTCTACGTGTCGGCAGCCCAGACAGCGGGAATGATCTCTACGCCTTTAGCCGGCGGTATTTCCGACCGAACCGGCCGCAAACGGGTCATCACAACCGGTCTCGTCTCTACCAGCCTGATTCTGGTCGTGCTCGCCACCTTTAAGCTTACCTGGCTTTTCATCGCCGTCTTGGCCCTCTTGGGATTTTTCCTCTATGCGATCCGGCCGGTCATCTG
>JACPFH010000059.1:0-3325 GCA_016183075.1 Deltaproteobacteria bacterium
CGACCCGGAGAAAGCTCACGATCAGACCCTATCGCTCGTCTCTAGCCTGAGTTGTCTCGAAGCCCCGCTAGAATGGCTCTTTGCGGTCAAGGACCCGCGCCTGGAAGTTCGACTCGGCCCGCTGGCCTTTCCCAATCCGGTGGGGTTGGCGGCAGGATTCGATAAGAACGGCACGGCCATTCGAACCTGGCCCGGTTTTGGTTTCGGCTTCATAGAGATCGGAGCCGTTACCGCGCATCCTCAGCCCGGCCAGCCTAGGCCGCGACTGTTTCGCTTGCCTAGAGACCAGGCTCTTATCAACCGCCTCGGATTCAACAACGAAGGCGCGGCGGCGGTCGCGGCGAGGCTGAGGATCAGTTTCATAAATGTAGGGCAACCCAAGATTCCGCTCGGAATCAATATCGGCAGGAGCAAGGTTGTCGAAACCAAAGACGCGGCCGGAGATTATCTCTTCACCTTCGAAAAGCTTTTTTCCTTCGGTGACTTTTTCACGGTAAACGTTAGCTCCCCGAACACGCCTGGTTTACGGGATCTTCAGGAGAAGAGCCTGCTCAGGGATCTATTGCAAGCGTGGGTTAAAATTGCTCCCGACATGGACTTCTCTCAAGTGGATGACATTATCGATGTGGCCCAGTCGGAAAAGGTCGCGGGTATCATCGCGACCAATGCCACGGCGTTCCTGCGCGAGAAACTGGTGACCCCAACCCATGAGCCCGGCGGTCTTAGCGGCAAGCCTCTCAAGGCTCTGGCGACCTCATTTATTCGCTACATTTACCAGGCGACTCGGGGACGCCTGCCGATCATCGGAGTAGGGGGGATTTTCACCGCTGAAGACGCCTACGAAAAGATCAGAGCCGGCGCATCGGCGGTGCAGATTTTGACTGGATTCGTTTATGAAGGGCCGTGCGCTGTGAAGCGGATCAACCGTGGCCTGTTGCGGTTAATGGAGCGTGATGGGTTTAAGAACATCTCGGCGGCAGTCGGAAGCGGCGTCAGAACCTAACGCTCAGAACGGCCTTTAAGTCTCTCGTAGTCGTCCCAGGTATCTAAGTCCAGGAAAGGGCTCTCCTCGGGCCATTCGAGGAAAGCGGATTTTTCTCGATACTTCTCGATCAGGGCCCTTGCACCTCGATCCCCTGTTAACTGCAAAATTTCCGGGAACAGATCCCGGTGGAAGAGGACTGGGTTTCTTGCTTGACCGTGGAAAGTTGGGACTACGATAAGCTTGCTGTTTTTTCTGAACAGTTCGATAAGGCCGTTGATCACCTCCGATTGAATCATAGGTTGGTCGCCGACAAGAAAGAGGGCCGCCTCGCTGCGGGCGTCGATTGCCTTCAAACCGGCAATGATTGAGGTGCCCTGACCCTCGTGAGCCTTTTCGTTGATCACCCAGCGGAGCTTGGGATGCTCAAGCGAAACCTTTTTCTTGGCTTCTTCGAGATCCCGCACCACGCACACGATCTCATCCAGAGCAGACGCCATCGCCGCCTCCAAGACCCACTGGAGGACGGGCTTGCCTCGAAAATCGAGAAAGAGTTTCTGCTGCCCCATCCTCCGGGCTAAACCGGCAGCCAGAACAATTCCTGAAATCATAGTGCTGAGCAATGAGGACTGAGCAATGAGTGTGGGATTTAGTTACTCATGGCTCAGCACTCAGTCCTCGTTACTGTAAGACTTCTTTCACCGCATCTTCACCGAGATAACTCGTGATGACGACTCGTTCTACGCCGCATCCGAGAAGGCTTCGGCCGAGATCCGTGGCTTTTTTCACCTCCTCCACCGTATCGGCTTGGTTGATGAGGGCAACCTTCCGGCACGCCGAGGGGACTCCTTTCAAACAGCCGATAGGATGCTCCACGAGACGGAGGATAAGCTCCTCTGTAACCGTCTCACCCAGCTCCACGCCAAGCAAATCCACGGCACGCTCCGCTCTGTGCACCCATTCCGGCGTAAGAGGCTGACCTAAGACTTTAATCCCCATGACCCAGATTGTGACGCTAGATTTCTCGGGTACAACCGGCTCGTACCCGGCGGGAATCTTGAACGGCCGGGAGGCCGCTCCATCCGCCTCCACCAAGATAGCATCTAAATCGCTCTTTTCTGCCAGGGCATCAAGCCATTCGGGTGGCAGACCCACGAGCTTTGTAGCCTCCAGACTTCCTCCCGCACCTATAATCATGGGCTCACGAATTTTCGCGATCTCCTCAAGCAACGCGTCGACCTCCTGAACCACGTAGAGCCTGTGGACATGGGGCTTGGCGGGCTTGAAGATCTTGGTCGTCGTCGTAACCAGAACTCTTCCTCCATCTTCGCAAAACTCTTTGGCGAGGCGAAAAAGCGTCGTGGTTTTGCCTCCGGCGCCTACCAGCGCCGCCATTTCTCCTTTCTTGAGGCCAAGGGCTTCCTTGAGGGTCATGAGCTCTCACTTAAACCGTTCGCGGACTCCTTGCAAGTACGAACTGATTTGGTTAACGTCCGGTCATGCCGCGACGTTTCCGAATCGAGGTGGATAAGGACTATTTCAACTTCGCTTCGGCCCACTTCCTGATCTTTGCGAATGGAAAAAGAGAGGCCCTTCACGGACACAACTACCAGGTGTCTGTCTCGGTCGAGGGGGAACTGGACCAAGCCGGCGTGGTGCTCAACTTCGTCACCTTCACACCTGTCGTCAAACAGGTTTGCGACGAACTGGACCATCGTACTCTCATTCAAGAACAGCATTCGCTGCTAAAAATTCGACGAGGCGAAGGGATGATTGAAGTTCGCTACAAGAACCAACGTCTGATCCTGCCACGGCGTGATGTCATCCTTCTGCCGATCAGATCGGCGTGGAGGAAACCCGCGGCCAGAGAGGATTTTTCCACGGAGAGTTCTGATGCCGACGGCGCTTGTGTACTCCGACGGTTACTTTGCCAACATCGGCGACCACGTATTCCCGATTGAAAAATACCGTCTCGTCTACCAGCAACTGAAGCAGAGGGGAATCCTTGGTCACAGACATGTCGAACCCGAGGCCGCCTCTAAAGACGATCTCTTGCTCGTTCACGAAGCAGCCTATGTGGAGGATCTGCTCCAAGCCCGCTTCACTTCGCGGACGGCCTCTTCGGAGCTGCCCATCTCGCCGGAGATCGTGGCCGCGTCCCTGTTGACGACGGGCGGCACCATACGGGCCTGCGAGCAAGCCTTCAAAAACGGCTGCGCGCTAAACCTCTCCGGCGGCTTTCATCATGCCTTTCCCGACCATGCCGAAGGTTTTTGCTACATCAACGACATGGCTGTGGCGATCCGCAAAGTCCAGCAGCAAAGAAAAGGCTTGAAAGCCGCG
>JACPFH010000059.1:3383-13554 GCA_016183075.1 Deltaproteobacteria bacterium
AACGGCACCGCTTTTATCTTCAAAGACGACGCAAGCGTCTACACGTTTTCTATACACCAGCGCGACCTTTACCCGCTCAAGGAAGACAGCAGTTGGGACATTCACCTGAAAAACGGCGTGGAAGACGAGGAATACCTCACCCATCTCGAAAAAGCAGTTCCGGCAATCCTGGAAAGGTTCAAGCCCGAGTTGGTTCTCTATCAGGCGGGCGCCGACCCTTACAAGGAGGATCAGCTGGGCGATTTGCGCCTTACGATCGACGGGCTCAGGCAGCGCGATGTCCTGGTCTTCGGTGAGTGTAAAAAGCGCGGCGTTCCCGTCGCCGCATGCGTTGGCGGGGGCTACGCCGCAAACACCGACGACACCGTTACCATCCACGTGAACACCTGTCTTGCAGCTATCGAATGCTTCGGCTGATACTGCCTGCTCTACTCCGCTTTTTTCCACCAGGCAGCGCTAAGAAACAAAACGCATAAGAGCAGATAGCCGACGACAAACTCCGGTGCGGCGAGAAGACCGAAGCGACTCACCACGCCCGCCGGAGTCAATTCATAAGCGTGAATGATGCCGCTGGCTGAAAGAGCGGCCGCAAACAGGGACCACAGCGCCGCGCGCAAGAATTGCCTCTCGACTAAAAACACCCCGATGGCTGCCAGTATCATGGAGCTGAAGACGAAGCCCCGCTCCAGCGAAATCATGCCGTGAATGGCGAGGCTTTGCGCAAACGGGGCAAGACCCGCCTGATAAAGAGAGCTTCCCGCCGCTCTAAGTCCTGCCTCTACCATCATGAGTCCCCACGCCGCCAGGGCCGGAAACAGCCCCAGGGCGACCGCCGGCGCGTGCTCTTTGGGTGTTTCCTGGAACGACTGGGCGACGATGACGATACCGATGTAGAGCAAAATGCCGATGCCTGCCTCGAGCGGGATCAGCCGGAGAACGGCCTGCATGGTGCCCGTGAGGCAAAGTAAGGTTATAAGGATGCCGTCTAAGGCGGAGTAGCCGGAACGGGCCCCGAGCCTCTTCCACCCGGGATGCCCGATATAGATCGTGGTGGGAAACGCGCTGCCAAAAAGAGCTGCCACAACCGAGCCCACCCCGTTAGCCATGAGCGAGGGAAAAGTGCGGTAACGGTCCCCGGCAGCCTCGGCGCTCTCGATATTCTGCAGCGACCCAACGACGTTAAAGATCCCCATCGGGACAATCACGGAAAGGTACTTCAAGAACTCGGGTTGCCGCAGCGCTTCCCACAGTGGTCCTCCGGCGAATGCCGGCGGGAAAAGGGCTAGCCCGGTTCTCAAAGGCGTTTCCGCCATAGCGCCGAGCCCCCAGGCAAGACCGGCGCCAATGGCGATGGCAACCAGACCGCCGGGAAGACCAAGAGGGAAACGCTGGCGTGAGAAATAAGAGAGGAGAATCAGGGCCAGGGGCAGCAGAGCGATCACGGGCTGGGCGAAAATCCTGAACGTGAAGTCCATGGCGATGAAGGTGACTGCGATGCCAGCCAGAGCCGCCAGCAGAGCGGCGCGCGGTGTCATCCGGCGCACAGGCTCGGCAATAAAGGCGCCGGCCATTTCGATGAAGCCGCTGAGCAGGCAGGCAACAAGGCCAACCTGCCATGCCCGGACCGGGTCGTTGGTTTGCTGATAAATGGGAAGCATGATGAAGAAGACGTAGGCGAACAAGCTCACCGTGTTGATCCCGTAAGGCAGCGCCGTGACATCCTCCCTTCCGGTTTCCATGGCGAGACGGCGCGCCTGCCAGGCATAGAAAAAGTTGCCCACCAGGATCGAGATCGCAGCCCCGGGAAGAATCCGCCCGAAGATATACGCATCGGGTAAATGGATGAGCTCGCGGCACAGGCTGACGATGAGAATAAGCTGGATCAGGTTATCAATCATGAGACCGAAAAACCCGTCCAGATCTTTGCGCACAAACCAGGGGTGGGTCGAATGAGATGAGGGCATCGAGACCGGTAAGCCTGTTGCCTGATTAAGTGGTCGGACTTTACCTTTCACGCCCTCCCGCTGTCAAATCCACGACGGCTCTCCGAGCCAATCTTCGCTACGGGACAGGGAGGTCCCCCCACAGTGCTATGGGCTGAAGGGGCTCTCTGAGCGAAACATGGACGGAGCAGCGGGTACCGACCGAGGACTGCGCCGGATGAAAGCCGGAACTGACAGCTTCCGTGAGCTTCTTCGGAGGGAATTCCGGAAGCTTCGTCCGAGCGCAGGCCCGGTGGGTCGCGTGGCGAAGTCCCGTGGAGCGAAGGGAGCCCCGAAGCCCTTTGCATCGCCGCAATCCCTCTAGCCAAGGTGGGCTCTTGCCCGCTTGAAACTTCACGGCCTGGGGGATAAAAAGTTAGGCAGGGACCGAGATGAATACACTTCTCTACAGCCACCTGGGAAACATGGATTACTCAACCGCCCTTGGTCTCCAGGAACGGCTTCTCGAGCGCAAGCAGCGGGAAGAGTTCCCGGATATCCTCCTTGTGGTTGAGCATCCCCATGTCTTCACCATCGGCAGAAGCGGGAGAGATGCCCATGTGATCGCTCCGGGGGATGTTCCGGTCTATCGGACGAGCCGCGGCGGCGACGTCACATACCACGGTCCAGGACAACTGGTCGCCTACCCGATCATCGACCTCCGGTCCAAACTGCGGAAAGCGGTTCACCGTCACCTGAATTCGATCGAGCTCACGATCACTCAGACGGTGGCATCTTTTGGTCTTTCGGCGGAGCGAAAACCTCCCTGGACCGGTATTTGGATCGGCAACAAAAAGCTCGCCTCCATCGGCGTCGCCGTAAAAAGAGGCGTGACCTACCATGGATTAGCGCTCAACGTAAACACCGATCTCGATTATTTCACGCGCATCGTCCCGTGCGGCCTGGGATGGGCGGAGATGACCTCGATGGCGAGAGAACTCGGGACTGAGATTCCTTTGGCGCGGGTCCGCGAGGAATTTTTACGCGGTTTCGCGCAGCGGTTCGGCTATGCGGAGTTAAAAGAGGTATGCCTAGAAGGCATCCAGACTGGATCAAAGTCAGATTTCCCGGAAGCCCCAACTATCTTCATCTCAAGCACATCCTGAGGCAGCACAGCCTGCACACGGTCTGTGAGGAGGCCCGCTGCCCGAATATCGGAGAGTGCTGGGGACACGGCACGGCTACGTTTCTGATCCTGGGGGACGTGTGCACGCGCGGCTGCCGCTTTTGCGCAATCAGCAAGGGAAAGCCGAATCTGCTGGATCCGGAGGAGCCGCGCAATGTGGCTCTGGTGGTCAAAAAACTGGGCCTCAAGCACATAGTGGTCACGTCAGTGAACCGCGACGATCTGCCCGACGGCGGCTCGGCCCATTTCGCGCAGACCGTGGTCTGGATCAAAATGGTCAATCCCGAGATTCGCGTCGAAGTCCTCATTCCCGATTTCAAAGGGGACAAGACGGCGATCGAGACCGTCGTGCGCTCGGGCATCGATATTTTAAACCACAACATGGAAACCGTCCCGCGCCTCTACAAGAGAGTCAGACCGGGTGCGATCTACCAGCGATCACTGGATCTGCTCAAAAGCGCCAAAGCGATGCGCCTCGATCTCCTTACGAAATCGGGCTTGATGCTCGGTGTCGGCGAGACCCTCGAAGAGGTCGTGACGACGCTCAAGGACCTGCGGGAGGTCGATTGCGATATCGTCACGATAGGACAGTATTTGCGACCCACAGAAGATCAGCTTCCCGTGGAGCGCTACGTTACCCCGGCCGAGTTTGAGCACTTGAAAACCGAAGCGCAAAAACTGTGCTTTCGCCACGTGGAATCGGGGCCGCTGGTGCGCAGCTCCTACCACGCCTGGAGCCACGTGAATTAACCGGCTCGTGTTCCGAATAATTGCCAAGAGCGGCCCGACGCGCATGATGCCGATGACCGGCCTATGGGCTTTGACCTTCGCTTTGTCGGCGGTTTTGAACTCGCCGGCTTTTGCCCAAAAGGGCGGCACATGGAAGACACGCGCGCCCATGCTATCGTCGCGAACAGAGGTGGCAGTAGTCAAGCTGGCAGGCAAGCTTTATGTCATCGGAGGGTTCGGCCAGGGCGGCGACTTGGTCGAGGAGCATAACCCAGCGGAAGATAGCTGGCGGAAACTTCCTCCCCTTCCCGGGCCTCTGCACCATGTGGGGGCCGCCAGCGTCGGCGGAAAGATATACGTGGTTGGCGGTTACGATTCGGGCTGGAGACCGGTCGATACAGTCTATGAATACAATCTGAAAGAAGACCGCTGGCAGCAACGTGCCCCGATGCCGACGGTGAGAGGTGCCTTAGCTGTCGGTGTGATCGAAGGAAAGATTTACGCCGTTGGCGGGGTCGGATCGAACCGACGAAACACCGCAGCGAACGAGGAATATGATCCTGCAGCGAACAGTTGGCGCAAGCGCGCGCCCATGCCGACGCCACGTGATCACCTGGCGGTCGGCGCGGTGAGCGGCAGACTGTATACGATCGGCGGGCGGGTTGACGGAAGCTATGCAAGAAACTTGCAGGTCAACGAGGAGTATTACCCGTCTTCCGATAGTTGGCGTTCACGCACGCGCATGCCTACAGCACGAAGCGGCATTGCGGCTGCGACCTTGGGTGGAAAGATTTTCGTGTTCGGCGGCGAGGCCCCTTCTGGCACTTTCAATCAAACCGAATCCTACGATCCGGCCTCGGACACCTGGAGGACATGGGCTCCTATGCCGACGGCCCGCCACGGACTCGGCGCGGCCACAGTGGGACCGAGCATCTATGTCATCTCCGGCGGCCCCACCCCCGGCGGCTCCTATTCTTCCGTAAACGAAGTCTTCACGCCTTGAAGCAACGACACGATCCAATCTAAGTGCACACTTCAATTCTGACCTGAACGCCGGCGTTATTCTTGGTTGGACCGTTGGGCTTGACATGTGTATGAAAGCTAAATAACATACACATTACCTGACGCAGGCAATTTGAGAGGCTCCTATGAAACAAGAACACAGAGCGCGCAAGCAGTTTATTTTACCTGTGACAAAGATAAAAAAGGCCAAAGAAATCCTATCCGCCAAGACAGAGACGGAGGCAGTGGAGCGGGCATTAGATCTTGTTATAGCCGATGAAGAGATCCGAAAAATGCTCCTCTCCGTGAAGGGTGCCTGCAATATCGAAGACGTCTATGGCCGTCTCGCCCGCTAAGGCCATCCTTGATACTTCAGTCTATCTCCCGTTCTTAAGAAGGGACGGAGCGATCCACGATCTAGGGTTCTTGCTGCGGCCGACGCTGCTTTATATGAGCAGTGTCGTTTTTGCGGAACTTTACGCCGGCGCCAAAGATCGGCCCACAGTACGACTACTGGAGCGGCTCTATCGCACCTTTGACCGATTGGATCGGATGATTGCGCCGGATAAACAAGTCTGGTTCGAGGCTGCGCAGGTCCTCCGGCAGCTCGGACTTCGGCGAGGTTTTGAAGCGACAGGACTCGCACGATTGACCCACGATGTGCTTATTGCCCTGGCGGCCCGCAAGCTCGGCGCTGTGGTTCTCACGCGGAACCGAAGAGACTTCGAACGTATCCGTGAACTTCGGCACTTCGATTTACAAGTCTATGAAGAGTCGGAGCGCCGGACGTAGTACGAAGAGGGAAACCTATTTGTCTTAAGTTCGAGAGTCCGGTCAAATAACCGATCGGGGCAAGTCAGGACCGCCGTGCCAAACTGGCAGTTGACGCAATGCTATCGCCGATGGGCATTCGCCGACATTTTCCCTGAAGGTTCGCTCTCAGGTTTGCCTTTGCACCTTCGATGCTGCGTAAAATGACCGGCGCTTCACGACCCTTTCAGAACGCGATTCGGGAACAACCAAATGCGGGGTTAGGCGATCGAGTTCGGCCCAGGGCAGGGTCGGTCCGTTGAATAACGCCTTTTCCATACCATAGTTCCCAGGCCCCCTGTGTCACAAATTGCCTTGTCAACCCGACCGATTCTCGCGTAATATCAGGGCAATTATTCGCGCAGTCGGGCCCCTTCTATGCCCCGCATCTTCGACAACATCGAGCAATCCGTTCTCCCTGCGCTCCAGGAAACCCTCAGCCTGTCGAGCCGCTCTGATTTCTGCGTAGGCTATTTCAACCTGCGCGGCTGGAAACAGATCGATTCCTACATCGAGCAGTGGGCCGGCGGGGAAGCCACCATCGATCCGATGCAAAGAATAGGCTATGGATAAACCCCATTATCACGGTCACCGTGAACGCCTCCGAGAGCGTTTTGAAAAGGCGGGTCTCGAGGCTTTCGCGCCGCACGAGGTTCTTGAGCTGCTTTTGACACTCGCCATTCCACGAAAGGACGTGAAACAACCAGCTAAAGCATTGCTGGCTCGCTTGGGTAGCCTTCGCGGTGTGCTGGATGCGGAGCTAAGCGAGCTGCGCGAGGTTCGAGGATTGGGCCAAGTTGCGCCGGTGGCGTTAAGAATCATCAGAGAGGCGGCCAACCACTATCTTCAACAAAAGACCCGAGAGGGGTTCTCCCTGGCAAACCAGGAAGGTCTCTTCGAGTACTGCCGGAGCGCCCTTGGGGCACTCACTTACGAGGTTTTCAAAGTCTTCTACCTCGATGGCGGTTACCGGATACTTGGGGATGAGACCTTGGAAGAGGGAACGATTGACCGGGCAGCCGTCTATCCGAGGCGAGTGATGGACGCGGCAATTCGAAACCGGGCGGCCGCTCTCCTTTTTGCCCACAACCATCCCAACGGAAACGTCAGCCCATCCGACGAGGATAAGACCCTAACCCGGGCTCTCGTGCTGGCGGCGGAGACATTACAGATCAAGGTGCTCGATCATGTGATCGTTTCTAAGGACGATGTCTTCAGCTTCCGCAAGGAGAGTCTCCTCTAATGCCAATCGCCGAGGCCATTTTAAAGGAGTTCCCGGAACTCAACGATTCACAGCGGGAGGCTGTCTCCCATACCGATGGTCCGCTGCTCGTCATCGCAGGACCCGGTTCGGGAAAGACTTTAGTGCTCGTGGTCAGGGCATTGAATATTCTCCTGCAAGGGTTGGCACAGCCGAACGAAATTCTCCTTTGCACATTCACTGAAAAGGCAGCTTTTGAAATGAGGGACAGGCTATCACTGGCTGCAAAGAAGCTCGCTTATCCGGGCGACTTATCGGAGCTTATTATCGGGACCATACATGGGATCTGTAACGACTTTCTGCTTCGCTACAGGCACAGAACCCCCGCTGGGAAACAGCTATGACATTGTGGACGAGCTTACACAGCTTCTTTTCATCTTTGATCATTTTAGTGAGATCGTAGGTGCAGAAGAGAATGGAAAATACCTGGACAGGTGGAGTACACGTTGGACGGCCATCGAAGGCGCGAGAGACTACTTCAACAAAATAACAGAAGAACTTATCGACCCGAACGTGTTGACCAAATCATCAGACCTGTTCGTCCGTATCATTGGCCGGGCTTACCAGGCATACCAGGCCAAGCTGTTTGAGAAAAACTGTATAGACTTTGCCCACCAGCAAAAACTCTTTCTTGACCTGCTCAAAGACCCAGAGATAGGGTCAACTATCACTGGTCGCGCCCGCTACATTCTGGTGGACGAGTACCAGGACACCAACTATGTCCAAGAGCAGCTTCTCCTCCGGCTTGCGGGAGATACGGGGAACATCTGTGTTGTCGGCGATGAGGACCAATCTCTCTATCGGTTCCGAGGGGCAACGGTCCGGAATATCCTCGAGTTTTCCCGCCACTTTAAAAACTCTCGCACCGTCACGTTGTCAGCGAACTATCGGTCCCACAGGGATATCGTGAAAGCTTACGACAAATGGATGGCGTCTTGGGATTGGAGCAATCCGAACAGTGGCCCGTCTTTTCGCTACGACAAGAAGATTGTTCCGGCCCCGGAGGGCAAATTTCCTGAATACCCGGCCGTCTTCGCGATTTGGGGTCAAAACCGGCAGGACGAAGCGCACCGGTTTGCCGACCTGGTCGCTTTTCTCAAGGAGAACCGGGTTATCGAAGACGAAAGCCAGGTAGCTCTACTTCTTCACAGCGTGCGGCTTGAGCATAGCGAACCGTACCTTCAGGCGCTGGCCGAGCGCGGCATCCGGGCCTTCTGTCCGAGAGCCAGAGGCTACTTTGAGAACGAGGAAGTCTGTTTAATGGTAGGCTGCTTCGCTATCATGCTCGGCTATTACGGCGAGGGGCGAGGCCAGCTTTCGGGTAGCCTCCAGGAACTGGCCAACTATGTTGATGGATGCATTACAGAGCTGGGGCGCCGCTGCGCAAGCCCGCATCCCTTGGCTCAATTGCTGCAAAAGTTTACAGGAGAGATCGCTGGTCTCGGCGCTGGTGAAAGTCTGGACCGTCGTCTCGCGGACTACTTCTATCAGTTTGTGGCCCGAGAGCCGTTCGCTTCGTTTCTCAAGAACGAAAATAAGGCTCGCAACCTCGCTACCTTTTCTCAGCTTCTGAGTGTTTTTCAGAACTACTACCACTACACGGTCATCACCGGGAGAAACCGGGAGGCGCTCCGCCTTCATTTTTTCCACAGCTTTTTGCGCCTCCTCTATGAGGGCGGAATCAACGAGTACGAGGACCCGGATCAGCCTTTCCCAAAAGGCCATGTGCAAGTCATGACCGTCCACCAGGCCAAGGGACTGGAATTTCCAGTGGTTATTGTGGGTTCTCTCGCCGTGCAGCTCTCTTCACCAAAGGATGTCGATCGCAACCTCGGACCATACTACCACCGGCCTCCCTTCGAACCGGAGAGCAGGATTACAGGATTCGATCGGATGCGGCTTCACTATGTAGCCTTCTCTCGCGCTGAGAAGATCCTGGCGCTCACCACAACCGAGCAGCCGAAGGACTACTTCGGTCCAATATGGCAGGGGCTGCCTCAATGGCCGTATGTAAGGCAGGACCTCTTAAAGTCGCTCTTCTTCCGTCTCCGTCAGAGAATGGCTTTGAAGAAAACTTTCAGCTTCACCGGTGACCTGAAGGTCTATGAGACCTGTCCCAGACAGTACCAGTTTTTCCGGCACTACGACTTCACGCCATCCCGGTCTGCCGAAATCTTCTTTGGCGCCCTGGTCCACCAGACTATCGAAGATATCCACCGGAACGTGTTGGATGGAAAAGGGAACGGCCTCGGCGAAATCAAGATTCGGGAGATGTTCGATTTCAACTTCCGCCATCTGGCAAATCGCGGTATACGTCCTATCGGCCCAAAACAGCGCGACCAGGCCTTTGGGCATGTGATGAACTATTTCAACCAGAACCAGGATGAGATGAAACGGGTGATTGAGACTGAGGTGGATGTATCTGTGGAGAAGGAAAGCTACATCTTGACAGGTAAAATTGACCTACTCTTGGGCGGCGATGGGAAGCTGGAGCTTCTGGATTTCAAATCCCAGCCCCGTCCCTCCGAAGATGACCAGCGGCTGGATACCTACTACAAGCAGCTTTGTATCTACGCTCATATTTTGGAGCAGCGCTACAAGAAGCGGCCAGATCGCCTCCTCCTCTATTGGACCGGCGAGGCGCAAAAAGATGACGCGCTGATGGTCTTCCCGTATAAGCCTGAGCTGGTGGATGGAGCCGGAGCCCATTTCGACCAGGTAGTCGCCAGGATTTTGGATAAAGACTTTGTCATCAAGAAACCGCCGGAGCCCAAGGTCTGCAAGGAATGCGACTTCCGGAATTACTGCTACCACGAGGGAGTGATAAAGCTGAGGGAAGAGGAGTTGTGAGGTGGGAACCGTAAACCAGAAAGATCTCGATATCCTCCTTCGTGAAGGAGAAGGCTCTATGCTGGAGTATAAAGAGTCCTTCTCTTCGTCGTTGGCGCGGGAGTTGGTTGCCTTCGCCAACAGCGCTGGCGGCAAAATCCTGCTCGGCGTTCGAAATGACGGCACGGTTATCGGGGTGCAGGACAGCAATGACTTACGGGCGCGAATCCAGGACATAGCTCGGAACTGTGACCCATCCGTCAATGTCGTCGTAGAACCCGTTGGCAAGGTGCTAGCGATTACCGTAAGGGAGAGCGAAAGCAAACCGGTCCAATGCCGTGAGGGTTTTTTCTGGCGTCAGGGAGCAAGCACGCAGAAGCTTTCGCGAGATGAGATACGGGAGTTCTTTCGCAGCGAGGGTACTGTCCGCTT
>JACPFH010000368.1 GCA_016183075.1 Deltaproteobacteria bacterium
AAGGAACAGTTCGGTAAACGGCAGTTTTTTTTCTCTTCTGGAAAATCTCACAACGGCGCTCGCCTCCAGGACAAGCAGCGGCGCCAGTGTCTCTCCGGAGGGCGAGGCCCTGCAGACGTTGCCGCCTATGGTAGCGGTATTGCGGATCTGGAGCGAGGCGAACTGGTGCGAGGCTTCCCAAAGCAGCGGCAATTTCTGCCGCACCAGCGGACTTACCTCGATCTCGCGGATCGGCGTGAGCGCGCCGATGCACAAAAAACCCTTCTCTTCCCGGACGTAACTCAAAGCCGGGATGCGCTTGATGTTCACCAGGCACGCAGGCTCCTCCTTGAACTTCATGTCTACGAGCACGTCCGTGCCGCCGGCGATGATTTTGGCTTTCTCGCCGTAGCGCTTGAGCAGCGAAACTGCTTCCTGGAGAGATTTGGGCTCGAAATATTCCATAGCAGCGCCTCAACAATTTTGGATCGCTCACAGAGGCTGTGGCGCGATCGCGATCTCGAGAAGACCGGGTTTGCCGCTGTTGAGAAGCCTGGACAAGGCGGGCTTCACTTCCGCCAGCTTGTTCGCTCGCAGGCCTTCCGCTCCCATCACGCGCGCGATCTCGTGGAACGGGGGAGGCTTGTAGTCCGAGCCGACGATCCGTCCCCCGTACTCGCGGCGCTGGATCTCGCGGATCGAGCCGTGGCCGTAGTCGTTGAAGACGACCACGGCAACCGCAATGTTCTCGCGCACGGCCGTTTCCAAATCTTGCATCACCATCATGAAGTCGCCGTCCCCTAAAAGCGACACCACCTGCCGTGACGGTTCGGCCAGCTTGGCGCCCATTGCGGCGGGAAAGGCCCAACCCATGGCCCCGAGCCCGACCGACTTTAAATAGCTGCGCGGCGCCGTGACGCGGATCCGCCCGGCGAACCGCGAGTACAGCCCGGACCCGAGCGCGATAATTGCGTCGCGCGCCAGCGTATCCATGATCTCCTTGATCAACAGATGCGGTTGGCCGGGAATAGAGGCGTGAGCCGTGGGAGCGAAAAAGGCTTCCCGTTCCGCCTCCCGCTCCCGAATCAGGGCGCCGACCCGCGGATGGTTTTCGAGGGAACCCGGGAGCGGCTTCGCGCGGTCGCGTTTTTTTAACTCCTTGAGCGCCGCTTGCAGAAACATCTCTGCGTCGCCGAGGATCGACAACTCCTCATCGTATTGCCTTCCCAGCTCCTTGGGATCGATGTCGACGTGAATGATCTTGGTCTCGGGCGCGATCAGGGTCCAGTCCCGCGTGGACAGATCAGAGAAGCGACAACCCAACCCGAGAAGCACATCGGCTTGCTTGATTTGCTTGTCGGCGAAGGGAGTCCCGTAGCGCCCGCTCGGCCCAAGGCATAGAGGGTGGTCTTCCGGAATGCTGCTGCGACCTTTGTTCGTGGTGGCGACGGGTATGGGTAAAAGCTCGGCAAATGCGGCAAGGCTGGCGCTGGCGCCCGAGTGCAAAATACCCCCGCCGGCCATGATCACCGGCCGCTCGGCTGCGAGAAGCAGATCGCACGCCTGCGCGACCAGCCCGGGGTTCGGCGCCACGCGCGACGCCTCCAGAAGCGCCGCGCAGTCGATCGGCTCCCCCGGGCCGACATCGGATTCGACCCTGGCAATATCTTTGGGCAGTTCGACATGGACAGGCCCCATTCGCCCGCTCAATGCCTGGGTCAGGGCCAGGCGCATGAGCCGCGGCGCGCTATCGGCGGTGGAGATGCGCGCGCGCCATTTGGTAATCGGCTGCAGCAGCGCGAGCTGATCGATCTCGTGCCAGGAGTCGCGTCCGATTCTGTCTTTCTCGCGCACGCCGGTCAAGGCGATGACGGGCGAGGAATCGCGGTATGCCGAGGCGAGGCCGATCACGACGTTACAAACGCCGGGACCCATGTGGGCGAGCACGACGCCGGGGCGGCCCGTAACGCGCGCGTACCCATCGGCCATGGCCGTTCCAACCTGCTCGTGACACACCGGCATGTAACGGATCCCGGGGGTGCGATCCATTGCGTCGATCAGAGCCAGCACCGAATCGCCGCTGATGCCGAAGACCTGCCTAACCCCCGCATCTGCGAGAACCTGAACTACGAGTTCTGCTGCGGTCTTCATGGTGGCGTCTCCTTGATAATATCTCGCGCGCCGAATCTTTCCGCGCGGGCATTGCACTTGAGCACATGGCCTCGACAAAGAGTTCCAGGCAACGGCTGGGCTGAGGAGGAGCAATTTATGTGCCACGGCGGCCTTGCCGTCTCCTGATCCTGCACCGGTAAAAGTGCAAAGTCTGTATGATCCGGAGGTGTTATCGAAGATGCAGAGTCAGCGGCTTTTCTTGAAACTAAGAAAAACAATTCGCTGATTCTTAGAAACAGTAGGCGTGCTGTTCAAGAAAAGTGGCGACGCTCATCTCTCCAGGTGACGCTTCTTACGAACCGGCTCTCCTCACAGAAATGGCGCGTAGTTCCCCGCCTTGATGACAGTGTATTTCGACAGCCAGTTTCCCGGCAGGGCGAGCAGAGCGGAGAGAGCGAGCAGGCCTGGAGCCGGGCTCGCCGCGTAGGCGCCATAAAGGCCCAAAAAGAGCGGCAAAAGGAGTCCCGCGATGAGCGTTCCCCAGACGAACGGAACGTGGAGTTCGCCTTTGAGCAGCCGGGTCACGGCGACCTTTGCCGTCGCATGGCTGGCGGTCCCTTGTAGCAGATGCGCCACGAAGAGAAGCAACGTCACCGCCAGCAGCAGGATCTCAGCGCTCGCCCATGCAGTAAGAAGAGCAGGGGGCACGGGCAGCCACAGAGCGAAGATAAGCGCCAAACCTACGGCGCTGGCGAACGCGAAACTCAGAAACTGAAGCGGAATAAGAGTGGTGTTCCAAAACGGAATGGAAGGGGAAGCCGCCAAAACCAAGCCGGGGTAGACAATGACGATAAACGCCGCCGCTGCGGCGATCACCTGAAAGGCGATTCCCAGAGGAGAGTTGCCCGCCCACGGAAGTCCCGCAAGCGGTCGCCCTCCCTGCCACTCCAGGTCGGCGATAACCCACAGGCCAGCAAAAATCAAAAACACGAAGTCTGCGATCGCGCCGACGCTGATCCACGAGGTGCGCGGGTTGAGCAGCGCCCTGAGCACACGCAAAGGTTTGCCGAGATCGCCGATCAGGATCAGGCCGCCGATGCCGATGAGGATCATGCCGAGAAGGTCGGCCACGGTCATGCCCAGGATTCGCCCCAGCTCTATGCCGAACAGCACCCGATTGATAAAGAGCGCGCCGCCGACTCCCATAGCGAAAAACCAGCTCGTATGAGGCACGCCCCAGAAGTTCTGTGGTTTCGGCTCCATGATCCAAGTTCCGGCCGTGAAAGGATTAGTTACCGCTGCCATGTTTTTTCCTCGCTTTCTATGCGCGCTCCCTATCGCAAGTAATAAACCGACGGATCGGTTCCGGCCTCCGGCCGGGGCTGCGCGCCGTTGCGCTCGCGGATCAATTTCGAGACTTCGCTGCCGGGATCCTCCAGATCGCCGAAGATGCGGCAGTGCGTCGGGCAGGTCTGAACGCAGGCCGGCTCGTGGTTTCCTTCATCGATGCGGTGGGAGCACAGCGTGCATTTGTGCACGGTCCCCACGCCGTCTTGCGGGTAGCGGGCGCGCTCCCAAGGGTTTAGCTCGTCGCCGAACTCGCCCTTGATCTCGTCCACGAAGGTAAGCGCCCCGTAGGGACAGGCGGCGACGCAAGCGCGACTCCCGCAGCACTTCTCGCGATCGACGAGCACAATGCCGTCTTCGCGTTTGCTGATCGCCTTGGTGGGGCAAGCCTTCATGCACGGAGGATTCTTGCAGTGGTAACAGAGAGTAGGGAGGAAAAGACGCTTGGCCGTGGGATAACTCCCGACCTCCCTTTCGTAGACCGGCGCATACCAGACGCCGGGCGGAGTGCCGTTTTCCACCTTGCACGCAATCGTACAGGCGTAGCAGCCGACGCATCGCGCCAAATCGATGACCATTCCCCATCTAGGCATGGGAGCCTCCTTCTTTCGCTGTGTGGACCAGAGACACTTTTACTTTCACGCACGCATCGACGGCCGCCGACAACGTATCGAGCCGGTCCATCGTGTACTCGAGCAAGCTGTTGAAATGGATTCCTTTGTGTTTCATTCGTTCATTGGCGGTAACCCAGCGGCCGAGGATTCCCGGAACGGCCAGGCACTCAGGGTGAACCCCCTGGCTCAAGCGCGCGATGGCGCGCGCCTTGCGGCCAGCCGCGGTCTCGAGCTCGATTTCGTCGCCCTCGGCAAGCCCTTTTTTGCGCGCGGTCTCGACGTTGATCCCGACCGGAAAAACCTTCCCGTTGCGCTCGGCCAGCTCGGTGAGCCACGGGTTTTCGCTGGTAAAACTAAAGGTAAGAAAAGGCAGTTTCTGGTTGACGACGAACAGGTCGAATTCCGGCTGGCTCTCCTGGTGCGCCGGGCACGGCCGCCAATCCACGAGCGGCACGTAGCCGGAAGTGTCCCAAGGAATGCGCTCGCGCTCGGTGAATCGTTTCACGTCCTCGCCCGCGCCGATAAAGTGCTCCAGGTACAATGGAATCCGCCCTTTGTGAAAGATACGAGGGTAGCTCTGTGCCGCGGTGCGCTTCTCGCCTTTGTAATATCCGTGTTTGCTGAAGTAAGCAAGCCCGTGCTCATCGCCGCAGTAGGATCTCGCCCACCGATCGCAGATTTCCTCCCAGGTGTACGTGCGCGCGGGATCGAGCCGGTAGGGGTCTTCGAGGTGGGCGATCTCGTTGAAAGCGGTGTAGAGATCGCTCAGGATCCCAAGCCGCCCGCCAAGCTCCAGGACGACCTCGATCCAGTTGCGGGCCTGACCGAGAGGCTCGACGACCGGCTGCTGGAAGTTAAAGCTCCAGGCCTCCCCCGGCAGGGTCGCGTTGTTGTAGTGGTAGTAGGGATTGTACGTGATGGGCATGAGCCTCTCTAAGGCGTGAGTGTCGGGTAAAAGCAGATCGGCAAATTCGGTTGTCTCGTCGTGGTGGTCGGCGAAGGAGATCATGAAGGGTATCCGCTTCAGCGCTTCGGCCATAATCTCGGGATTGCCTGAGGCGGCCATCATATTCGTGCGGCATTGGATCAGGACCTCGGCTCGGTAGGGGAGGCCGAACCGCTCCGCCTGCAGAATCCCGAGCCAGAGCATCGCGCGCGCATAGACCGAGACAGGGAACAGCTCCACCAGCTCCAAAGTTTCGGGCCGGCGCACCGGGCGCGGGGGTATCGGCGTGCGCATGTGGCGATAGGTGAACGGGTTGCCGGAGACGAGCAGGCCGTCGGCGCCTTCTCCGGGTCCCCAGAAAGGTCCGGCAGCAGTGGCGTTAAGCATTCCTCCGGGCATATCGATGTTGCCGACGATGACGTTGAGCTGGCCCACGCTCATCCCGTTCATCATGCCGTGCTTGTGGGCCGAGATGCCGCGGTACCAGCAGGCGGCTGCCGGGCGGTAGGGGAAAGAGCGGTCTTCGAGCGGAATCGTCGCGCCGATCTGGGCCGCCTCGCCAAACTCCTTTGCCACGCGGCGAATGGTCCCGGCGGGAATCGTCGTGATCGCGGATGCGCGCTCGGGCGCATAGGCGCGCAGATGCTCCTTGAAGAGCTGAAAGGCCGGTCTGGCTTCGATCCCTTCGAGCTGGAAGCTTCCCTCGAGCGCCGCGTCGTTGCGATCGATGGCATTGAAGGTGCCTGCGCGGTTTTCCCGGGCGTCCCAGACGAGAGGCTTCTGGTTCTTGGGATCACGCAGGTAGTGGCCGTCTGGACCTAAAAGGTAGGCGCCGTTGGTGTAGTGTCGCAAAAACCCGACATCATAGCGCCCCAATTCGTTCACGAGCACATCCATGAATGAGAGCGCCAGAGCGCCATCCGTTCCGGGACGGATCGGGATCCACTCGGTGGCCTGCGAGGCAGCGTAGCTGCAGACCGGGTCCACTACGACGAGCTTCATCCCACGCTTTCTCGCCTCCGCCATCTCCTGCGTGAGACCCATCGCGTTCATCTGCGCGACGAAACCGTAAGAGGTCCCGAACATGAGAAGATAATTGCACAGCCTGAGGTCGGGGTGGACATCGTTGGAGCCGGTGAGCGTATAGGCGACCGGGTGCACACCGTTGCCGCAGAAAAATCCCGCCGAAACCGTGGTGAGGTTGGGGCTGCCGAAGGCGGTGAGAAAAGAGCGTAGGACGAAGTGGGCGTAGCGATCGAACGTGGCGGCAACAAGGCTGCGCGGATCCTTGGCGTGCGCCGCGCGGAGTTTTTCGGTCATCAGCCCCAGGGCCTCGTCCCAGGAAATCGGCCGCCAGCGCGGGTCGATTCCAATCCCCTTCTCGGGGTTCCCGCGCGCGAGCGGTGTTTTGATGCGATGGGGGTTGTGGAGGTTCATCAGGCCCGCATTTCCCTTGGCACAAACTTTCCCGTAGTTGGGCGGCGCGTCGGGGATGCCCTCAATCTTGACGACAACGCCGTTCGTCCGGCGAACGCGAATCGTACACGCGTTGTAGCACATGTCGCAGGCCGTGGGGATCCAGGTGTCTTCCCAGGCGGCGGTGTTCGGCTCGCTGACTACCATAGATTCATAAGCTCCCTCGGGAAGCGCGCTCTCGGCTGCGGCCGATGGGCCTCTGCCATGAGTCGTACCGCCCGTAATCGGACGTCCGCAGCCTCACTCGCGCTCCCTTCGGTCGCCCCCTCGGTCGCAGACAGACACGTCGCGGCCTTCCTTCTCGTCCCCCTACGGCTGTTGTCGGGATCGTGCCCATAGACCGCACTGCCACGGCGCTCCCCTAGGTCGGCAGGGGGCGATAGAGACCGGCCCTGGCGATGCAGTAAATGATCGAGAGATCTCCCAAAAGGGAGAGCAAGCCGACGAGCGCCAAGAGCCCGGCCGGAATATGGTCGAGGTATGCAAAGCTGCCGATGCCGATCGGCACGATGAGACCCAACAGCACCGCCCCGAGGTAAAATGGCAGCGCGACTTTTCCGAACAGTAAGAGGTTCACGGAGCGAAGCGCCGTCATCCCGCTTCCGCGCATCACTTCGAGGTAAATGAGTACGAGCACCGCAGTAGAGACGGCAAGCCAGAGCTTGATCGGCTCAAGAGGTTCCCAAGCACCGAGCTGAATGCCGAGCCCGGCGAGTAAAATGAGCACGGCCGCTCCCCCGCGCAGCGCGTAAGCAATATAGAGAGCCGGCACCAGCGGCGTGTTCCACAGCGGTATCCCTTTGCTCGAAGCCCAGACGAAACCCTTGTATATGATCGTCCATAGCGCTCCGAGCATGGAGAGAGCCAGAAGAATCGAACCGAGAGTCGTCGTGTGAGCCGCCAGGAAGAGCAGGGCCAGATAAAGGAACGCTGTGACGAGAAACAAGCTCAAACCCACCAGACCGCGGCTGATCCAGGAGCTTCCCATACGGGTCGCCATGCGCCAGAAGCGTTCCGGCCGGCCGAGAAAGAAGAGGTGGCCGACGGCGCCTAAAACAGCAAGAAAGAAGCCGGCGACGAGCCCCGTATCGGAACCGAGGGGCACGGCAAAAAGCCACGCTCCGGCTCCCGCGCCGGTAAAGAAGTGAGCCAGGATGAGAAGAAGTCCGCGACCCTCTGCCCACTCCCGCTGAGGCCGGTAACGCTCGCGCAAATCGGCTATTCTAATCTGAAAGGGCTCTGTCCGGGCCATAAACGCTCCACAAACGCCAATAGTTCAAATCGTTTAAATCGTTCAAGAGGTTCAAGTCGTTCAAATAGTTCAAGCAGTTCAAGTCGTTTAAATTGTTCAAGCCGTTCCAATCGTTAACCACATTGAACGGTTTGAACGTCTTGAACCTCTTCTCACTGCTTACTCCTCACTAATTCACTGCTACGGCGGCAAATAGTAGATCGACGGATTGGTCCCCAGCTCGGGATGGAGCTGGTAACCGGCGCGGTCACGAATGAGCTTTGACACCTCGCTGTTGGAATCATCCAGGTCCCCGAAGGTCCGGGCCCTCGACATGCAGTTGGCGACGCACGCGGGCTCGAGCCCCCTTTGCAGCCGTGGCGTGCAGAAGTTGCACTTGGAAACCACGCCCGCCTGGTGGCGCTGGTAGCCTGCCTGCTCGAATGGCGTTGTGTGTCCGGGAAAGTAAGTGCGCTCGGCGGAAAGAAAGAAGCGCTGATCGTAAGGACACGCCATCATGCAATAACGACAGCCGACGCACAGTTCCGCGTCGATGTCGACAATGCCGTTGGGGTGCTGGAACGTGGCCCCGGTAGGACACACCTCCATGCACGGAGGCTCGGCGCAGTGCATGCACTGAAGCGGAACGGAGACGCGCCGAACTTGAGGATACTTGCCGGTCTCATGCTTCACGACCCGGAGCCACAGAATGCCGGGCGGCGTTGCGTTTTCGGCCTTGCACACCAGGGCGCAGCCGGTGCAGCCGATGCACTTTTTGAGGTCTATGACCATGCCGTATCTCATCGTCGGAAACTAATGAGGTCTTAGCCCGGGTTTAAGTCGTTCAAATGGTTCAAATCGTTTAAACGGCTCGAACGGCTTGAACGTTTTGAACCTCTATCGGTTGCTTTGACTACCTTGACTTTCACGCAGGTGTCCTGCGTGAGGGAAGGGATGTCGACGTTATCAAGGCCCACCGGTATCAGCCACTCGAAGCAGAGCCCTTTGCCGTCCTGGTTCGCAATCGGCAGATATTTAGACCAGTGGCCGCCGCATCCGGCGATCGCGATCACCTCCGGGTGGATGCCTTCGGTGAGCGCCGCCTGTCCGCGAACGGTATGGCCGGTGGCCACGGAAGTGATTTCAATCCAATCCCCCTCCTCGATCCCTCTTTGGCGCGCGGCGGACGCGTTGATGGCCACGCCGTACGCAAACGGGTTCGTCTGGCAGACCTCATCAAGCCAGGGGTTATCGTACGTACCGGAGAAAGTCTGCATGGGAAGCTTGTAGTAGATCGCGTAGAAATCGTAGCCCGGCGAGTTTTCCTCGTGCGCGCGGCACGGCCGCCACTCGGGCAGGGGTTGAAAGGCGCTCGTGTCCAGCTCGATTCCGATCTCGTCGGCCTGGGCTTTGACCTTTTCCCCTAAGGTCTTGAACCATTCAAAATAAATGGGAACGCGCGCGCTCGAAGACGGTTTCCAATAGACCTCTTCCGCTTGCTTGGGCCATTTCAGGACGCCGTGTTTTTTAAACCATTCCAGGCCGCGCGCTTCGCCGAACACCGATTTGTAGCGCCGGTCCACGATCTCGCTCCACGAGTAGCAGCGCGTGGGATCCAGCATGTGAGGCTCCTTGAGCTTGAGCAGAAGATTGATGAAGGCATAGAACTCCTCGCGCATCTCGAGCCGCTCCACCAGCTCGAGCAGGACCTCACAGACGCTTCGGCGCTGCGCGATCGGATCGACCACGGGCTGGCGGACGTGGTAGCACCACTCTCCGACGGCGGCGTTGGAGCTCATCCAGTCCGCAGTATGGCTAAGCCGCTCGAGGTAGCTCGCCGCGGGCAGAACGATATCGGACAAATAGGTGGACTCGTCGAGGAAAAGGGCGAAGGAGACCTGGAAAACGTTCTGGAACGCCCGGGCGACCGCCTCCGGATCGGCGAACGTCATAAGATAGTTGGAGCCCAAATGAAGGTTCATCTCGATCTGGTAGGGAACCGCGAAGCGCTTCGGATCCGCCATAACGACGGGCAGAGCGCCCGAGCTGCCGGGGCAGGTGGGGATTAAACCTCTCAAATCTATGGTTTCGGTTGCTCTCACCTCTTTTGGCGGATAGGGCGGCGGGAAGCTGGGCCAGTAGCCAGTGATCATGAGGCCGTCCCGATCCGCTTTGGGGATCCATGCCGGTTGGCCCGTCTCCGGTTCACCCACGGAGCACGAATTCATCCCGAGCAAGCCTCCGGGCACGTTGGAGGCGCCGACGATCTCGGTCAGGAGTTCCAAGGCCATGCAATTCAGCAGCGCGTTTTTGTGACCCTGGGCGCCTTTGAAGTACATGACGGCGACAGGGCGATAAGGGAGCGCCTTGCCGTCGATGACGACGGTGCTGCCGATCCGCGCCTCTTCGGCAAATTCCTTGGCGACACGCCGAATCGTAGCCGCCGGGATCGTCGTTATCGGTTCGGCCCACTCCGCCGTGAACGGCGCGAGATGCTCTTTGAGCACGGCGAAAGCCGGCCGGGCGCGCTGGCCATCCACGGCATAAACGCCGTCCAGCGCAAAATCCTTGATTTCCGGCGAGTGGAAAGGCTTGGCGGCGGCGTCAACGGGATCCCAGATCAGGGGAACCTTTTCGGTTTCATCCCTGAGGTACGAGCCATCGGCGCCGATCAGATACGGGCCGTTGGTGTGGTGCTTGAGATACTCGGCGTCGTAAACGTTTAGCTCATGCAACAGCACGTTTAGCATCGCCAAAGCAAACGCGGCGTCGGTGCCGGGCCGGATCGGAATCCACTCGTCCGCCTTTTCCGCGCTCGGGCTTAGGAAGGGATCAACGGCTACATGCTTCATGCCGCGAAGCCGCGCTTCCGCGATTCGCTGAGCCATCCCGGTAACCGTATAGTAACTTCCCGAGCCGACACCGCTGCCGAAGTTTAATAAATACCGGCAGTGATCGCTGTCGGGTTGCTTCGCCCATGAGGCGTGAAGCAGAGCGCCGTAGAGGTGCTCCGCCGTGCCGCAGTGGTTGCCGGCGCCGGAATTCCAACCGTTCGGCGTGCCGAAGGCCATCGTGAAGAACCGGGAGAACGGGACTTCGTCCTGCGTGGTTACCGTGCCGGTCATAAGGAGCTTGCGCGGATCCTCCCGGCGAATCTTTCTCAGCCGCTCGGCGACCGTATCGATCGCTTCCTCCCACGTGATCTCTTTCCAGCCGGGATCGACATCGAGGCCTTTGTTCGGGTTGGTTCGCTTCAGCGGTACGTTGACCCGGTTCGGATCGTAAAGGAGCATGATGCCGCTGACGCCGCGGGGACAAAGCCGGCCTCGATTGGTGGCCGACTCCGGGTTGCCCTCGATTTTGATCACCGTGCCGTTGACCCGGTGAACTTTAAGGGCGCACACGCTATAGCACAGGCCGCATGTGGTCGGTATCCAGAGATCCTCTTGGGCGTTCTCGGTTTGCATACGGTTAACCGCCTGCCGTGGCGGAGAGCACGAAGACCTTCACCTCGGCACAGTGATCATGCGCGTGGTCGATGGATTGGTCGAGCGAGGTTGTCGGCTGCTCTCCTACAAAGACCTGGACGTTGGCTGCCAGCTCGCCGGTTGCGCTCAGCAACCGTTCGCGGAGTCTTTCACCATGCCGCTTTACCACTGAGTCGAGAACTTCCCGCACGGTAGTTTGATCCGAGGTGTCGATCACCAATTTCGGCGTGGTCACGAGATCGCGCACAAAGCCGTAAAAAGAAACCTCGATCCTCAATGTTTCACTCGAGAGTGCGGGATTTTCAAGCCGGGAAAGGCTGCAACTTATATGCCAGCGTTATCGATGATTTTTGAGGTAAGAAACCCGCCTCGCTTTCCTAATTTAAGGAATTTTCTCTCTCTTTTTTTTAATTTTTAAGAAAACATCGGCTTTCCTCTGGTCTAATCGTTCCAGTTCCGCGTGGCACAAATTATGCTTTTGCGCTCGTTGAAGTCAGCGGTCTGTTCTGCGAGCGCATTCGAAATCAGTTTTTAAAGCGGCATTTTTCATGAGTCGTTATGTCCGTGCGTGTTTTCTCGCCAAACTAAATCGATCTAAACATCGGCCCTGAAAGGGCTAAGGAGGTGGGCTAATGCCTACTAACGGCAAGAGGCAAATCGCATTTGTAGTCGATCTCAACAAGTGCATGGGATGCCACACCTGCACGATCGCGTGCAAGACCTTGTGGACGAATGACAAGGGGATGGACCACATGTGGTGGATGAAGGTGAACACCATGCCGGGTCGCGGGTACCCGAAGGATTGGGAGCAGATGGGTGGAGGTTACGATGGGGACGGAAAGCTCCGACTGGGGAGGGC
>JACPFH010000349.1 GCA_016183075.1 Deltaproteobacteria bacterium
AGGCCCGGATTCTAGCCAGTCCTTGGTCGACGAACTCCTGGGAAATGTCGAACAGGAAAGTGTCCAATCCCGCTTGGGCAGCGACCTGCCCGATCCCAGCGCCCATGGTGCCGGCGCCAACAACGCCGATCTTAGTTTCGTTAATCGTCATTGGTCAATCGTCAATCGAAAACGTCGGAAACCTGTTCCGTGTTCGATGTTCGACGTTGAACCTTGAACATTGCACTTTGAACTTTTGACTATTTAGACGCCCTTAAAAACGGGCTGCCGCTTTTCGAGAAACGCGCGCACCCCTTCATCGTAGTCCGCGCTCCTGCCGGCGATCTCCTGAAGATAGGCTTCGTAGTCAAGCTGGGCCTCGAGTTCGCCAAGCAGCGCGCGATTCACTGCCCGTTTCATGAGGCCGATGCTCAGCGGCCCGCGGGCCAGCCGCTCCGCCAGCTCCCGCGCCGCAACGGGCAAATCACTGGCGCGAACGACCTTGGCCACCAGGCCGATTCTCAGCGCCTCCGCCGCCTCGACGGGCTCGCCGAGCAGGAAGAGCTCCATAGCCTTGCTGAGGCCGACCAGACGGGGGAGAAAAAAGCTGCCGCCGGAGTCCGGGGCGAGCCCGACGCGCACGAAGGCCTGGATGAATTTCGCTTCCTCTGAGGCGATTCTGAGGTCGCAGGCGAGGGCGAGGTTGCAACCGGCGCCCGCCGCTACTCCGTTAACCGCGGCCAGGGCGATTTTTTCGCTCCGCCTGAGGCGGAGGATGATGGGATTGTAGCGCTCCCGCAGGGATTGTCCCAGCGAGCCCCGCTGATCGGGCGTGCGCGCTTTTAAGTCCTGTCCTGCGCAGAAGGCGCGCCCGGAGCCGGTGATGAGGAAGCAGCGAATCGCAGGATCTTCGTCCGCATCTTTGAGGGCCGCCGAAAATTCGGCGTTCATCGGGGCAGTGAAGGCGTTCAACGCTTGCGGGCGGTTGAGCGTGATCGTGGCCACACCGTTTTGTTTTTCGTAGAGAATGGTCTCGTAGTCCATTTTTGCTTTTCCCTCACCTTTAACCTCTCCCTGTTAGGGAGAGGGAATGGGTGAGGGTTACGTTTACTTTCCCTTGAACTCGGCGCGGCGCTTTTCCAGAAAGGCTCTCATGCCCTCTTGTTTGTCTTCGGAGGCCAAAAGTAAGTAGAAGCACTTTCGTTCGAAATCGATCCCTTCGTCCAGCGGCGTGTTGAACGATTTGAGAATCGCTTCCTTGGCGAGTTTGATCGCCAGCGGCGGCTTCGCGGCGATCTTTTTCGCCAAACCTTTGGCTTCTTCCAGGAGAAGCTCAACCGGCACGATCTTGTTCACGAGACCCAACCGGTGCGCTTCGCTTGCGTTCAAGAACTCCCCGGTCAGGACGATTTCCATGGCGCGGTATTTTCCGACCGCCCGCGCCAAGCGCTGGGTTCCGCCGCTGCCGGGAATAATGCCCAGGTTCACCTCCGGCTGGCCAAAGCGAGCCGTCTCCGAAGCCACGATGATGTCACAGCTCATGGCCATCTCGCATCCCGCCCCCAGCGCGTACCCGCTCACGGCGGCGATGATGGGCTTGGAGATCCGGTTGAGGCGATCTCTGAACACCATACGGGTCCTGACCCGTTCGTCAAAGGGCGTGGCCTCGGCCATCTCCTTGATGTCGGCCCCCGCGGCGAAGACTTTCTCTCCGCCCGTCAGGACGATGGCGCGCACCTCCGGGTCGATGTCGAGCGCCTCCATAGCCTCGGCAATCTCCTTGGCGAGGGCTAAGCCGAGGGCGTTCAGTTGCTTGGGCCGGTTCAGCGTGACGGTTGCGATCGGGGGTTCTTTCGCCACCTCGAGACATTCGTAGCTCATAACAGGGTGACCTATACACTAGGGGAAACTGGGATTCAAGGTTGACAGGCCTGATTGTCTGGTGGAAGAATGTGCCGCTTGAAAGGCTAAGGAGTCTGCCGATTTAGGGTCGAAAAAGCGGAGGGGTTTAATGCCCCGCAACGATCAGGTTACCCGCCAGTGGCATCTGCTGCGGCGCTTGGAGGGCTCCAGGGGCGCAACGCTCCAAGAACTGGTGGACGCCATCCCTGGGGACTACCCCAAGAACCCGCGCACGATCCGCCGCGACCTTGACGCCCTTGCGGCAGTGGGGTTCCCTCTGGTCGATGAACAATCGAACGGGCAGACCCGATGGAAGCTCATGGAGGGCTTCGGGGATATCCCCGCGCTCGGCTTTTCCGCGACCGAGCTTATGGCCCTGCTTTTTAGCCGCAACCTTTTGAAGCCCTTGGAAGGCACTGAGATACAGGCATCACTTTCTTCGGCGCTGAATAAAGCCGCCGCGGCGCTGCCTCCTCAGGGGCATGAGTATGTCCGGGAGATGGAGCGGATCTTCTCGGTTGGTTTAGGACCGCACAAGAGCTACCGCCGGCACAGGGAAACCATAGATCGCATCTCGCAAGCCATCTC
>JACPFH010000350.1 GCA_016183075.1 Deltaproteobacteria bacterium
ACGGCACGTACGGTGGTGTGAGAGGTGGGGACCGAGAGGTCCCCGCCTACTCGATCCTCTCTTGGGAGGTAAACCATGTTGGATCGCGAAATCTTGCCATTGGGATTGACCTTTGATGACGTGCTCCTGGTTCCCGCCGAGTCCTCGATTCTTCCCCACGAAGCGGATATCCGGACCCGCCTGACCGAGCGGATTGAGCTCAACACCCCGCTTCTCAGCGCAGCGATGGACACGGTGACGGAGGCGCGCACTGCCATTGCCATGGCGCAGGAGGGGGGGGTGGGGATAATCCACCGCAACATGGCGGTGGCGGCCCAGGCAAGAGAGGTCGAAAGAGTCAAGAAATCCGAAAGCGGGATGATCGCGGATCCGATCACCGTGAGCCCGGAGCAAAAGATCGCCGAGGCCAAAGAGATCATGCACAAGTATGGGATCTCAGGTCTTCCGGTAACCCAAAACGGGCGTTTGGTTGGGATTCTGACCAATCGAGACCTCCGCTTTGAGAAGCGCCTCGACCGGCCGGTGGCCGAGGTTATGACCAAAGAGAATCTGGTGACGGCGAGACCGGGCGTGGATCTCGATGAGGCGAAGGAAATCCTCCAGCGCCACCGAATCGAAAAGCTCCTGGTCGTCGATGAGGGATTCAATCTGAAGGGGCTCATTACGGTTAAAGATATCGAAAAGAAAACTCAGTATCCGTTCGCGTGCAAGGATCAACGCGGGCGGCTGCGGGTGGGGGCGGCGGTGGGCCCTGGGCCGGATTGCGAGGAACGGGTGGAGGCTCTGGTAAAGGCGGGCACGGATATAATTGCCGTGGACACCGCTCACGGCCACTCTAAGAATGTTTTGGATATGGTTCGGTTGTTGCGCCGAAAGTACCCCGATCTGGATCTGGTGGCCGGAAATGTTGCGACCGAGGAAGGAGCCTTGGCGCTGGTCGAGGCAGGGGTAAACGCGGTCAAGGTCGGTGTCGGCCCCGGCTCGATCTGCACCACGCGCGTGATTTCGGGAGTGGGCGTTCCGCAGCTCACGGCCATTGCAAGCTGCGCACGGGTCGCGGAGCGGTACAACGTTCCGATCGTTTCCGATGGCGGGATCAAGTTCTCGGGCGACATCACCAAGGCGCTCGCCGCGGGCGCCTCTTCGGTCATGATCGGAAGCCTCTTTGCCGGCACGGAAGAAAGCCCCGGGGAGACGATTCTCTACCAGGGAAGGACTTACAAGGTCTACCGTGGCATGGGTTCCCTGGGGGCGATGGGGGAGGGAAGCAAGGATCGTTACGGGCAAGCCGGTGTGGAGGATGCAAGGAAGTTGGTGCCTGAAGGGGTGGAGGGGCAGATCCCTTATCGAGGCTCCCTGACCATTCGGGATCTGCGCTCCAAGGCGCGCTTCATCCAGATCACTGCCGCTAGCCTCAGAGAAGGCCATGTCCATGACGTCTTCATCACGAAGGAAGCCCCGAACTACAGAGCGGAATAACGCTAAGCGTATTTCGTGTGCGTGGCTCGTGTTCGTCAAAAAGCACAAAAACCAAACACGAATAACGAGTCGCGAGCCAGGGTTGTTATTCTCGACTTCGGCTCCTAATAAATGAAAGATTCCATCGCGATCATAGATCTCGGGGGTCAGTACTGTCATTTAATCGGGCGCCGGCTGCGCGGCCTCGGTGTCCGTTCGCGCATTTACGGACCGAAAACCCGGATAGGGCTTCTTTCCCGGCACGCGGGGATTATCTTGTCGGGCGGTCCGCAGAGCGTCTACGAAGCCGGCTCACCCAGAGTGAGCCGGGACATCCTTGACCTTAAAGTCCCGATCCTGGGCATCTGCTACGGCCATCAGCTCTTGGCTCAGATGCTCGGCGCCAAGGTAGAGAGGGGTAGCGGCGAGTACGGTCCTACGAGGCTTTACGTCGCCTCCAAGGACACGCTGTTCACGAGATTGCCCAAAGAGCAGACCGTCTGGATGAGCCATGCGGATACGGTCTCCAAGCTCCCGCCCGGCCTGCTCACCCTGGCCTCGACAGAGCAGTGCCGGGTGGCCGCGTTCGGCTCTGCCTCAAAACGCCACTACGGAGTGCAGTTCCATCCGGAAGTGGTTCACACGGAGCACGGGAGAAAGATCCTCAAGCGCTTCGTTGCGTTGGCATGTGGCCTGAAGGTGAAGGAAGGCGCCGGCGGCGAAATCGCGCCGCTCATCAAGAAGATTCGCGCCCGACTGGGTAAAAAATCGGTTTTTTTTCTCGTTAGCGGCGGGGTGGATTCAACGGTAGCCTTTGCTCTTTGCGCCAAAGCGCTTCCCAAAAAGCGCATATTGGGCCTCCACGTTGATACCGGATTAATGCGTAAAGGTGAAACGGAGGATTTGCACACCAATTTATCCGCTTTGGGGTTGGCTGATAGATTGCAGGTGATTGACAGATCCACATTGTTTCTCAATGAGCTCAGAGGTGTCATTGATCCGGAAGAGAAACGAAAAATTATAGGCCGCCTGTTCGTTGAAGTGCAGTCGGATGCGATGCGGCGTTTTGGCATCGATGAGAAGCATTGGCTCCTGGGTCAGGGGACGATCTATCCCGACACGATCGAGTCCGGAGGATCCAGAGGATTGGCTGCCGTAATCAAGACGCACCACAACCGTTGCCCCGAGATCCTGGAGTTGATCCGAAAAGGGCGCGTCATCGAACCGCTCTCCGAAGTTTATAAGGACGAAGTCAGAGAATTGGGCAGGCGGCTCGGGCTGAGCCGACAGCTGACCGATGGATGGCCGTTCCCCGGTCCTGGCCTGGCGATCCGCTGCCTCTGCAGTCTAACGGGGGGTAAAGCGGAGCCTGCCGACAGGGCCTTATCTGATATCGTCGCCGATCCCAACTATGAGATCGCCCTGTTGCCGATCAAGAGTGTCGGTGTCCAAGGCGACTCCCGAACCTACAGGCGCGTGCTGGCTCTGCGCGGCCCCGGAGGCCGGCTCGACTACGAAGCTCTGCAATCGATAAGCGTCCGGGCTTGCAACGTGCAGGCAGTCACGAACCGGGTGGTTGCGTTTGTGGCCGGCAACGTGGCCACGATGGCGGATGCTGTGCTCCTCAAGTCCGGGTTGAATTCGGAGCGGCTCAAGCTGCTCCGAGAAGCCGACTTTATCGTGAGATCGAGAATGGAAGAGCACAATTTCACCGCAAACGTTTGGCAATTCCCGGTGGTGCTGGTTCCGATTTCTTTTGCGGGTGGCGAGACGATCATTCTTCGGCCTTTAAATTCAGAAGATGGAATGACAGCGAGCTTCGCGCGGCTCCCCGAAGGCGTTTTGCGCGCTATGGCTACCGATATTGCGAGCCTGCCGGGGGTCGACGCGGTGTTTTTAGATGTCACCAGTAAACCGCCGGCCACGATCGAGTGGGAGTGAAAAAGAAAGCTTTTTTAGTTGTCTTGACAGTATAAGAGGGACTTCATAGAGTTTGATGTGAGTTGAGGGGGTAGAGCCCGATGCGGAAGATGTCTGGTAATTCTAGGGCCGCAGATCGAAACGTGGAGAGAGCTATCCGGGACTGGGAAAAACGTTATCCGGAAGCCTGGATTCTCCTTGAGGTTACGGAAGAGGACAACGGCGAGCCTCTGCGTGGGAAACTGATCGCTACGGCCCGCGATCCAGAAGATATTCAGGAGATTTGGCGGTCACACCGTACCAAAGGGATCCTCACAATGTTGACCTATGGCCCTTCCCTTGAACCCGGACCGGCAGTGGTGGTAAGTGCCACGTAACTGGGCGTCCTTTCGTCCCCACTCCCTTCCCATCATTTCTCTCCGCATTGGCGGCACTATCGTTCGGGCTCTACTGGACACCGGCGCCTCTCAGAGTTTGATTGATCCGCATCTTGTAAAGCAGCTTGACCTTGAGGAGGAGGGAACAGGTTGGATTGTTGGGATTCGAACCGAACCTTTTCAAGTCTCGCTTGTAACTATTAGGGGAGCCACGATAGGTCGCTGCCGCCTCAAGCCCTATAAAGCGGGGATTATCGATGTAACGAACCTTCGCATCGGGATCCAGCTTGTCCTCGGTGTCAATGCCTTCCGCGGATATCGACTTCAATTCGACTTTGCCCAAGGCAAGCTGTACCTTTTATCGTGATCATACGGATGGGCGAGAGCTCGGGCTGCAAGAAAGGACACTATGACGACCGAATGCTATTTTTGCAAAGGCAAGGTGGTCGAGAAGAAAGTCAAGGTAGATTTTCGCTGGGGACGGAAACTGAAAGTTATTGAAAACGTACTCGCGGGCGTTTGCCAACAGTGTGGGGAGAAGTATTTTCACTCTACTGTCTACAGGACTATGGAGAAGCTGGCGGCATCCCGTGCAGAGCCGACAGCCAAGACCGGTGCCAGGCATGCATTTTGACTCAATGCGGGCTTTGCGGCTGTTGACACGCGGTCATAAAGTAGCCAGTTTGATTGTCAAGTAGGCACTTTTATGAGATCGATCAGCGCAAAAGAGCTTAAGAATAAGACCGGGGAGGTGCTGCGGAAGGTGGGGGAGGGGGAGAGGGTGCTTATCATGAAGCGTGGCAAGCCTTGGGCTGTCTTGAGTCCCGTCAAGGCGGAGGAACTTAGGCCCTCTGGTCTCCGCGAGTATGAAGAGGCGTGGGAAGATATCGAAAAGGCCCTGAAAACCTCACGCCCGCATTTCAAGACCTGGAAGGAGGCGATACGCCGCACGCGATAGAGGCGATAGAGAAATATGTTCCCGGCCCTGTACGCTTCGATTCATGGAATGCCCAACACTTTGTCCGTCGTCTTTCGATCCCCTCGTTAACCCCCACGGAGTTTTTGAAGAAGATCTCTTAGACCCGCTCACTCAGGAAGATCGAGGTGATGGTCAACTCTATCGCGCCATGAGGCTCGGGAGCCAGGTGGAGAGCGAAGGGAAAAGCATCATCACGATCAGGCTGGCGGCGAGCACGAAGCAGAACGGGGTGACCCCCCACATGATATCGGACATGGTGATCTCCGCCGGAGTGACGCTCTTCATGGAAAAGAGCACCAAGCCGGCGGGAGGCGAAATGGTTCCAATTTCGGAGTTGATCGTGGTCAAGACTCCCAGCCATAGCGGATCGAACCCCATGGCCTTGAAGGACGGGAACAGGATCGGCATCGTGATGACGATGATGGTGCTTGTCTCCAGGGCCGTTCCCAGCACGATGAGCAGCAGATTATAGGCGAGGATTACCGTCCAGGGGCTCAATCCGCTATCCATCAGGGTCCGCGAAAGGCCATGAGCGATTCCCGCTCGCGCCACCACGTAGGAGAGGATGAATCCTCCCACCAGCAGGAACATGACCATAGCCGAGGTCTGGGCGGAGCGAAACAGCGCCTCCGCCAGCCGGGACCCGCTGATTTGGCGATTCATGGCCATAAGCAAAAAAGCCCCGGTGGCTCCGATAGCGGCAGCCTCCGTCGGAGTGGCGGCGCCGGTGTACATGGAGCCCATGACCAGGAGGAACAAGACGGCAATTCCCCAGACCGAGCGCAAAGAAGAAAAGCGCTCCTGCCAGGTGAAAGATCCCGCTCGCGGGGCCAGGCGTGGCTGGAGCTGAGACACGAGGACTATGTAGCCTCCGATCATCGCGGCAGTGATCAGTCCCGGGATGATCCCTGCGATAAAAAGCTGTCCAATGGAGGTCTCGGTGATGATCCCGAAGATGATCATGCTGATGCTCGGCGGAATGAGAATTCCCAGGGTCCCGGCGGCGGCCACGCAGCCCACCGCCAGACGCTTGTCGTATCCCTTCTTGAGCATCTCGGGAATGGCGAACAGGCCGATGGTCACGGCCGTAGCCACGGCCGATCCGGAAACTGCGGCAAACGCTGTACAAGCCGCTGTGCTGCCGACCGCCAGCGACCCGGGAACGCGATTCAACCAGCGCGTGGCGGCGTTGTAGGCCGCCTCCGCGACGCCGGAGTAGGCAACCAGGCTCGCCATCAGAACAAAAAGAGGCGCCACGATAAACAGATCATCGGTGCCCCGTGCGTAGGCGATGTTGGCGATTTGGATCAGGTGTTGTGGCCCAAGGAATAAGACCATGAAAACGGCAGAGCTCAGTCCCATGGCAAAGCCGGCCGGCATTCCGGTGGCCAGGGTAAGACTGAGCAGAATAGTGAGGATGAGACCGAGCCAGTACCACTCCAGTAGCATCTCGGGTTGACCCTATTCCGCGCTGTCGAGAGGTTGTCCCGGAGCGGCTTTGGAGAGTCCCGGCCGCAGAAAGCCGTCAATGATCATGCAGACGTAAGTCAGCGCCATGAGTCCCAGGCCGACGGGAAGAATGATCGTGGTTACAGAGAGCGGGGCACTCAGGGTCGAGATATCGCGTTGCCTCTCCACAATAGCGCGCTGCGTAATGCGACAGGTCTCCCAGAAAAACAACAAGACAAAGGCCAGTCCGAGAAAATCTCCCAGGCGGGCGCACCGAGCGCGCCAGGAGGCGGGCAACATCTCCACCACGAACTCCATCCCGACATGGCCGCCGCGCTCCAGCGTATAAGCCGTGGCGAGGTAAATCACGTAGAGGAGCAAATAAGAACTTAGCGGCAATGTCCAGGTCGCGGGGTTTCGCAGGATATACCGGGTGAAGACCTCGATCAGGGTCAACAAATTAATGATGACGATGCCGATCGCCGCGACCCAAATGAGAAGACGGTTCAGATCCCTGATGCGTTCATAGGTCCAGTAAAATCCTCTCCGCAGTTGAGCCATGGCTGCCGAGAGGACTCTACCCGGTGGCAGGACAGGGGGTTCGATCCCCTTCCACCGGCCCTGTAACTACTGTGTCGCGATATTTATCGGCGATGGCAACCATCCGGCGGCCGGCCTCTCCCTGCTCCTTCTTGAGCTGTTCCCAGACTTGTCTCGTAGCATCTCGCAGCCGCGTGAGCTCCGCTTTCGCGGGCGTGCAGAACCGAACCCCTTCCTTTTTAAACTTGGCGATGGTGTCGACGGTCACATCCTTGCGGTACTCCAGCACTTTCCTTCTGGCTTGCTGGGCCGCCTCCTGGAAGATTTTTTGACCCTCGGGTCCGAGCTTATTCCAGATGCCCATGTTCACCGAGATGATAATGTAGTTAATCGAGTGGTCGATGCGTGTGACGTATTTGCCCACTTCGTAGATCCGGAACGAGTCGAGAAGATTGTAGACGAGCAAAGCGCAATCCGCCGTGCCTCGTTGCAGCGCCGTGTAGAGGTCCGCCAGGTTAATGACCGTAGGCTGGCCCCCCCAGGCCTTCACCGTTTCGGCTTGCCAGCGACCGGCCGTGCGCACTAGAGTCCCTCGCCAGGCCTGGGGGCTGTGCAGAAACTTGCTCCTGCAGCTTACGGGGTCGGC
>JACPFH010000351.1 GCA_016183075.1 Deltaproteobacteria bacterium
GCATTCCACCTGTTTCGCGACAAGCAATTCCGTCGGTTGGCAGGCATCGACCAGTTGAGTCAGACCGAGCAGGACAGGATCTTCAATGAGCTGGTTGTTGCGTCTCTTGTCCTGATCATGCTTCTGCTTGAGGCACCGGATCTCCGTGTTGCCAGGGAATTCCAGAGCTATCTCGCCGGTCTGAACAAGAGAATTCCCAAGGCTTACGTGGACCACTTAGAGGCCCTCGGTATCGAAAGCAGCCATCTCCGAGACTGGGAAAAGCTCATCGCCATGCGCTACGACGAATACGCGCGAGACAGACACGACGTACGCGCGGCTGCGATGCAGATTGAGTCATCGGAGAAACGCTTGGATTTGGATGATCTTGCGAAGATCCAAATGCTCGTGCCGGTTCAAGCTGTCGCCATTGGCTGCCACCACCACATCTGTCGCGGTGACACCGAGGGACGGGACGACCTGTTCAAATTGACGCTGAGATCACTATCCATGTTCTATGTCGAACTCAGAGTCCGGCTAGAGGGCGGCAGGATCACTCCTCTAACACGGGCGCGAGTGGCCCTGAAGCGAATGTTTCGCGGCATGGGTAGAAGAAAATAACGTGAATAGGAGAGTGCTCGGGGCCTGGCCTTTCAATTTTGCATTTCTTTTACGGTCGATAAGGCGGTTGGATTTTCCTCAGTGAAACGCCGCGCCGCCGTCGACGAGCAGCACCTGGCCGGTCATCATGTCGCTGTCCGAAGAGCTGAGATAGAGTATCGTACCTACCAAATCCTCAGGATTGATTCGCCGTTTCAGGATGCGCGACCGGATGGTTTGCGCGTCCGCGTTTTCGCCCTTTTCCAGAAGTGCCTCGCTCATCGTGAAGCCCGGCGCAATCGCGTTCACGTTGATATGGTAAGGCCCCAGCTCGCGGGCCAGACAGCGGGTCATCGCGATCACCGCGCCCTTGGAGCTTACGTAGTGCAGGAAATTTTCATTGCCCTTGAAGAAGGTGCCCGAGGCCACGTTGACGATCTTGCCGCGCTTCTGCGCTTTCATGTAGGGGGCCACGGCCTTGGCGCAGAGGAAGGAACCGCGGACGTTGACCGCCATGACCTTGTCCCATTCCTCGACGGTAATTTCTTCAAAGGGTTTGCGGTCGATCGAAGCGAAAAACGCCGCGTTGTTGATCAGGATGTCGATGCGGCCGAAAGTCTCGGCGACCTTTCGCGCCATCTCCCGGGTCTGACTCTCATCGGCGACATCGGCGACCATGGGAATAGCTTTGCCGTCGTTGGTCGTGATTTCTTTGACTAGTGATGCCGGATCCAGGATATCCACTGCGGCGACGGCCGCTCCCTCCCGCGCCAGGCCCCGGGCATAAGCGGCGCCGATGCCCCGGGCGCCGCCCGTTACGATCGCGACGCGGTCTTTTAAACGCATGCTGCCTCCTATCGGAACCGGGTTACCGTGTCCACCAGGGCCGGCTTGCCCTCTTTCTTGATGAACTCGATGGCTCGCTTTAGAGCGGGACCGATTTCATCGCCGTTGACGATCGGCCCCTCGCTGTAGCATCCCATGCCTTTCGCGATCGTCGCGAAGTCGGGAGGAGGGTTATTGATCTCCATGCCGACGTAGGCGAGCCGCTCATCGGTGCCGCGCTGCTTGGCCATGCGAATCTGATGTTCCCAATCGTTGTAGTAGGCCCGGTTGTTGTACATGACGACCAGCATGGGGATCCTGTCGTGGGCGCCTACCCATAGCGTGCCGGGATCGAACATGAGATCGCCGTCCGGCTGGATGTCCACCACCAGTCTTCCCGTTCCCCGATGGGCAAGGGCCACGCCGGTGGAGATTCCGACCTGAGTCGAAGTGCCGAGGGATTTCCCCGGGTGGCGGTACGGCTTATCGAAGTCCCAAAGCCTGAGCGCCCATTCCCCAAGAGTGTTGGCGGTCAGGACCCAATCCTCGTTTTTGATCACCTCCCAGATCTCGTGTGCCAGCCGCGGCAGCGACATCGGCTCATCCTTCCACTGTTTTTTCACCTCTCCCTGCCACGCCGCGCGCAGCGCCTGGTGGGTCCGCTTGTGTTCCTCGAAGCGCTTGCGAATTTCCTCTCGCTTCTTGCCGTTTTTCCCCAGAATCTCTTCGCAGAGCAGGCTGAGCTGCGGAATCGCCACCAGCGTGTCGGCGGCGATATGAAGATCGGTTTCTTGAAGCTGCATATAGTCCTGGGACCATTTGCTGATGTTGAGGTCGGCAAAACCGATGTCGATGATCTTGCAATCCTTGCGCGTCAGATAGGTTGTCTTGCGCGTGATCTTGTCCAGCTTCACCAGCGGGCCGTAGAGATCCCTGACGTCGAGCGACAGGATGAGGTCGGCTTTCTCGATGATGTCAGACCCCGTGAGGTTTAAGGGATGATTCGTGGGGAAGTTGAGTCGATGATTGAAATCCACGACCGGGACCGCCAGAAGATCCGCCAGTTTGACGAGATTATCGAAAGACTGCGGGTTTCTGCCCGCGTAGTCGGTCAGGATAAGCGGGTTTTCCGCCGCCACGAGCATCTCAGCGGCCTTCTCCAGCGCGCGGAGGTCGCCCTGAATGGGCGCCGGGGGCATGAGCCGGGCGACATTGGGGATCGTAATCTCGCTCGCCAGCTTGTCCTCCTGGATGCCTGCATCCCAACAGAGATAGACCGGGCCTTTGGGCTCGGTCATCATCACGCGGTAGGCCCGGGCGAAAGACTCCGGAACGCTGGCCGCGTTATAAGGCTGGTCATCCCACTTCACGTAGTCTCGGATGGCGTTACCCTGGATGTTAGCGGTGTGGATCCAGTCGATCTGCGGGCGCCTGCGGGTCGTATCCATCGGGCCCGTCGCTCCCATGATCATAAGCGGGACCCGGTCCAAGTAAGCATAGAAGATGGCCAAGCAAGAGTGCAGAAGTCCAACCACGTCATGAACGATCGCCACCATCGGCTTACCCGAGGCCTTGACGAAGCCGTGCGCGATCTGCACAGCCACCTCC
>JACPFH010000027.1 GCA_016183075.1 Deltaproteobacteria bacterium
TGCGGTTTGGTCGAATGCTACGGTCTTCGCCAGGAGTGCGGCTTCGATAACCTGATCTGAAACAGGATTTCTCAAAGGACCAACCGTCAGGAGGAGGTTCGCATGCCAAGTGTACAACCCAAAGCCGGCGCCTTAGAGAGACTTATTCGAGCAAGGAAACCTGTGCAACACGGGGCGCTGCCGGCGTTTATTTTCATTGCGTGGTGTTTCCTGTCAGCCGGCGTTTTGTCGCCTGCCAGGGCTGACGACTCGTATGCGGGGAAGACTATTCGTTTTGTTGTAGGAGTTTCTCCGGGAGGCGGGTTTGATGTTTTAACTCGGATGATTGCGCGCCACTTTGGGAAACGCGTCCGGGGTACCCCTTCGGTAATAGTGGAGAACATGCCGGGGGCCGGGAGCCTGGTTGCGGCCAACCACGTATACAATGTGGCAAAGCCTGATGGTCTAACCATTGGCATGTGGAATGGCGGCCTCGTCATGCGGCAGGTGCTACGGTTCGACAAAGGGTTCGAGTTTGAAGCGCCGAAATTTAACTGGCTTGGTGTTCCTGTAGCGAGCAATCCGGTCTGTGCTATGACCGAAGCTAGCGGCATTACCACCTTAGAGAAGTGGGCCGCCGCCAAGTCCCCCGTCAAGATCGGGGGCATTGCTCCGGGAATTCCGACCGACGATATACCAAAACTTCTAAGGGTAGCTTTGGGACTCCCTGTTCAGGTTGTCGAAGGGTACAAAGGTACCGCCGATATCCGATTAGCTGCAGACTCCGGAGAGGTTAGTGGGGCTTGCTGGGGCTGGGAGTCGATGAGGGCGACTTGGCCTGCAATAGGGTCGGGAAAAGTCAAAGTCGTGTTACAGGCGGTCCCAAATAAAATTCCCGAACTCCCTCACGTCCCGAACGCTATCGATCATGCCAAGACGCCTGAAGCACGCCAGCTAATCGAAGCGGGAATCCACGATCCATTAGCCATAATTTATCTCTATTCCTTGGCTCCCGGCACACCCAAAGAGCGGGTTAAACAGTTGCGCGCGGCATTCATGGACACCATGGCGGACCCCGAATTCCTCGCTGAGGCAAAGAAAGGCAAACAAGACATCAAGCCTGTGTCTGGGGAAGAGGTAGAAAGGATCGTACTCAGGCTGTTTAAGTTGGAATCGCCCCAAAGCGGTGATCGAACAGCAAGAGCCCCGAGTTCCAACGCGAGAATTCTTTTGGAACGCGAGGCCAGGGAAAGACAAGATAAAATTGGATCACCACCAAAGTCAAAACGGAGGACCTTCCTCTGGTTAATCAAAGCACAAGCGTTGTGCGTCCGTTCAAAGAGATACGGAATAACATTCTCGAGAGAGCTCGGAAAGGTGGAAACCCCTTCTACCACGTTCCGGATAACCTATATCGGGAGGTTGAGGCCGTACTGCTCCGTCTCGAATCGATCGATCGAGAAGCCTGGGCGAGAGCTTTTAGCGAGTTGGCCGAACCCTATGAGGAAAAGGCCCGCCGGGCAGAGGCAACCGGCGACAGCCGAGCGGCGATGGAGCACTATCTCACCGCTTACAACTACTATCACGTGGCTTGGTACCCTGCTCCTAGTTCGCCCGGGAAGCTCGATGCATACAAAAATTCTGTGAAAAACTACCTCAAGGCTGCGCGGTACTTTGATCCGCCGCTCGAACGAGTTGAGGTGCCATTTCGAGGTCGGGACCGGGAGGGGACCACTTGTGTTGGGTACCTGCGCAAACCGAAGGGCGTGAAGGATCCCCCCGTGGTCCTGATCTGGGGTGGGATTGATGCGTATAAAGAGGAGCGCCGGGTTGACCCTTATGTAGTGGCTGGCATGGCTACACTGGCGATAGACATTCCAGGAACGGGTGAGGCTCCGCTGGTGGGCTCCGAAGATGCTGAACGACTTTGGGATGATGTCTTCGACTGGATCAGGAAACGAGCCGATCTCGATGGTTCGCGGGCGGTAGCACCGGGGGCTATTGGGCCACGAAGGTGGCCCACACCCACCGGGAACGTATCCGCGCCGCCGTGAACCACGGCGGCATGGTGCACTTTGCCTTTACGCCTGAGTGGATCGCTAAGGCGCAGTACGGCGAGTACCCTTTTGAACTGGCAGAGACTTTAGCATTGGCCTTCGGCCTTTCGACCTATGACGAGTGGGTGGAACATAGTCCCAGGCTGTCGCTGGTGCGCCAAGGTGTTCTTGAGCGACCATGTGCGCCCCTATTGTTGATCAACGGCATCTACGACACGATATTTCCGATAGCCGATATGTACTTGCTTCTCGAGCATGGTAATCCTAAGTCTGCTCGGTTTTTCCCGGTGGAGCATATGGGCTATACCCCAGAGACGGTACCGATTATGGTTGGTTGGCTGCAACGACAGCTAAGGTGACAACAACATGTCCAGCGGCCTCGAAGGAGAAAGTCGAACGGCTAGCCTTGTCCGAGGAGGTAACGGTTAAATGAAAGAAAGAATTCAGCCTGGCTCGATCGCAAGGCCGGTTGGCCCCTACTGTCATGCCATCAAGGTTGCTCCTAAGCAACTGGTCTTTGTGGCGGGTCAGATTCCCATTGACAAAGATGGGAACATCGTTGGGGTTGACTATAACGATCGAATCAGGAACCTTCAGACCATCGACCTGGCCGCACAGGTACGACAGACCATGGTGAACTTGAAGGACGCCCTTGAAGCCGCCGGCGCTTCTTTGAAAGACCTTATCAGGCTGGATACCTACGTCGTGGCTTCCGCTATGAACGAATACAAGACGATAGGCATGAAAGCTAAGCACGACGTCTTGGCGGGCGTGCAGGTGCCCGGGGCCACTGTGTTTGTAGCTGGTCTTATGCCGCCTGATGCCCTGGTGGAGATTTCAGGAATAGCCGCGATGGACGAATAGTCATCTAAATTACCGAGCAACGTCTGAGCCCGGGATTGGGACCAACGCGCCGGGATGTTTGTTTTGGGGACGGTGAGGGGTGCAGCGGTGCAAGGTGATCCCTTGTTGACCCCGACAAACAGGAAAGGAGGAGAATTGTTTATGGATGAGCTAACCCTTGAAATGGCGGAAACAGCGGTTAAGGCAGCGCAGGCCAAGGCGCGCGAGTTATCAACCGCAATGACGGTCACTGTTGTCGATGCCGGAGGTCGTCTGGTCCTGTGCGCTCGCGGTGATGGCGCCGGATTTTTCACTCCTGAGACCTCCCGGGCCAAGGCGGTAGCTGCGGCGGCGTTCCGGCGCTCGACCAAGGATATGGTGGAAGCGAGGGAGTCCTCACCGGCCTTTTGGGGCAATGTCGCCGCGGTTCTGGGTGGACAGGCCCTTCCCAGCACCGGCGCGGTCCCGCTCGTCTCCGGGGGAAAAGTGATCGGAGCGATCGGCTGCGGCGGCGGCAGCTCCGAACAGGACCATCTTTGCGCCGAGGCGGGGGCGGCGGCGATACGTAGCAGCTAGTGTAGTGTGTCACAAAGTTGTCGCCTAATTTGGGCCGTCATTCCGGCCGAGCGAGTGGCAGCTCGCGAGAGCCGGAATCCAGAGCATCCGAGGACTTCTGGATTCCCGCCCCCCGTTTTCACGGGGGCAAGTTTATCCCCGCGCAGGCGGGGACGGGAATGACGTAAGACGGGCCGCGGATTTTGTCAGTGAATATTTGAGATAGGTCACTTTTATTGCGACAGAGACCGAAGCAGGGGGTCCAAGACTTTCCACACGTTATCGGCCACCACCTCGTAGCCTCTGGCGGTTGGATGAATCCCATCGGGAAAGTTGAGGCCCGGCGCGCCGCCCACGCCATCCAACAGGAAGGGAATGAGCTCGGCCCGGTTACGCCTGGCCAGCTCGGGAAAAATCGATCGAAACTGTTTGCCGTATTCCGGTCCGAGGTTCGGAGGGACCTGCATCCCCGCCACCACGACTTTGACCCGGGGATATCGCTTTTTAGTCCGGTCAATAATGGCCTGGAGATTTTTCCTCGTCACATCCACGGGTATGCCGCGCAAACCATCGTTTGCGCCCAGCTCGACAACGAGAACATCTATCGCCGTTCTCAACAGCCAGTCTAGTCGACTCAATCCGCCGGCGCTCGTGTCTCCGCTTTGGCCGGCATTGACGATCCTGAAATTCCACCCGCGCGAATCGATCCTTTGCTGGATCAAGGCCGGAAACGCCTGCGACGGCTCGACCCCGTAACCGGCCGTAAGGCTGTTGCCCAGGAACAAAATCACCTTCGGTTCGGAAGCCGGCCGGCTGGCGCTCATCGGAGGTTGGCCGAGCAAAAATATAGCCAGGAGGATCGGTTGAGAAATCTTGTTCCACCGCATAAGTTGTACCCAGGAGGCGTTCGATGGGTGCTGCGATCATTTTGAGCGTAGAACATTTGAGTAAAAATTTTAAGAGCGGTTCCCACACTCTGACCGTCCTCAGAGATATTTCCTTCTCCATCGAAGAAGGAGCCGCTTGCGCCATCGTCGGTCCCTCGGGCAGCGGCAAGACGACTCTCATCGCTTTGTGCGCCGGACTGGAGCGACCGAGCGCCGGTTCCGTGGTCTTCAACGGGATCGATCTTCAGCTCCAGAACGAAGATCGGCTTGCCTGGATCCGCAATGAATATATCGGCTTTGTTTTTCAGACATTCCAGTTGATTCCCTCGCTCACCGCTCTGGAGAATGTCATGGTTCCGGCTGAGATTCGGGGCGAAAACCACGCACGGAGCCGGGCCGCAGAATTGTTGAGGAGCGTCGGCTTGGAGGACCGTCTGCGCCACTACCCGGTGCAGCTCTCCGGCGGAGAACAACAGCGCGTCGCGATTGCGCGGGCTTTCATGAATCGGCCCAAGCTTCTTTTTGCCGACGAACCTACCGGGAATCTCGATGCAGAAACCAGCAGGAATATCATCGATCTCTTATTCGAGCTGAACGAGACAGCGGGCGCGACGCTCGTGCTCGTGACCCATGATCCCGAATTGACCCAACGGGCGACACGCGTGATCCGCTTGAGGGGGGGAGTTGTCGACTCGGACGTTCGCAGAGGAGGGGCGAGCGAAAGGTTCCACGGAGATTCAGGCGCATGAGGGCGATCTTCAAGAGCTGGGTCTGGAAGATGGCCGCGCGAGACGCGCGCTACGGCGTGAGGAAGCTCGTCCTGTCCATGAGCTGCGTCGTGCTGGGAGCGGCGTCCTATGTCGCCGTCGCCTCTTTCAGCAAGAACCTCGAAGTCGCCGTCGAGGAACAATCCAAGAGCCTCCTCGGCGCTGATCTGGCCATCCAGAGCCGGCAACCCTTCTCCCGGGAGGCGGAATCGCTGCTTCGCTCGCTCGGCGGCCGGCAGTCCCGTCAAATCAATTTTTCCTCGATGGCCTACTTCCCGGATACCGGCAAGACACGTCTCGTGCAAGTGAGAGCGCTTCAAGGCGCCTTTCCCTACTACGGGTTTCTCGAGACGGAGCCCGCTTCAGCCGGACGGACTTTTCAGAGCGGCCCCAACGCTCTGGTGGACGAGACCCTGATGATTCAGTTCGGCGCCGGCGTCGGCGACAGGATCCGAATCGGCGACACAGATTTCCGCATCGCGGGGAAACTGCGAAGAATACCGGGCGAATCGGTCGCGTTTTCCGTCATAAGCCCCCGCGTTTATGTGCCGTTGGCTTACCTGGACCAAACCGGCCTGATACAAAGAGGGAGCATTGTCAGATACAGGGTTTATTTCAAGCTGGATCCGGCCATTGACCCCGATCGGATTGCGCGGGAACAGGAGTCGCGGTTCACGCGCCTTGGCCTGGAACCCGACACCGTGAGCAGACGGAAGGCCGCGATCGGGCGAGCTACGGAGAACCTCTCGCGCTTTTTACACCTGGCAGGCTTCGTCGCGGTGTTGCTTGCGGGCATCGGCGTGGCGAGCGGGGTTCACGTCTACACCAAAGAAAAAATCAGCACGATCGCCGTTCTCCGGTGCATCGGCGCCGGGCCTCAGGAAACCGTAGCCACCTATCTGATCCAGGCTCTGGCCATCGGACTGTCGGGCTCGCTTCTGGGAGCGCTGCTCGGGCTTGTGCTTCAGACATGGATACCGGCGGCCTTGAAGGATTTCCTGCCCTTCAGCCTGCCGTCGTCTTTCGCTCCGATGGGCATCGTTGGGGGACTGGTGATCGGCACGGGAACGGCCTTGCTCTTCTCGCTTCTGCCCTTGTTACCGCTCCGGCGCATATCCCCGCTTCTCGCGCTGCGCTTTTCCTTCGAGCCATTTCACGGGAAACAGGACCCGCTGGTATGGGTGAACCTCCTGCTCATCGTGGCGGGCATCGCGTCATTTGCCGTTGCCCGAGCCGAGCGCTGGTATCATGCTCTGTGGTTTACGCTGGCTGTGCTCGGAGCCTTTGGGGTGCTCTTCCTGCTGGCCAGAGGAATTTCAGCCGTGGTCAAAAAGCTCCTCCCGGACTCCTGGCCTTATCCGTGGCGTCAGGGTCTCGCGAATCTATACCGGCCCAACAACCAGACAACAACGGTGATGCTGGCGCTCGGCCTGGGAACCTGTTTGCTTGTGACCTTGTACTTGACTCAGAAAATGCTCCTGGAGCAGGTCGCGCTCCAGGGAGGCCGGAACAACCCCAACGTCGTGCTCTTCGACGTCCAAAAAGATCAAAAGGAAGAAGTCTCAAGGCTCCTGCAATCGTTCCATCTGCCGCGTTTCGAGGAGGTTCCCGTCGTCACCATGCGACTCGCGAGCATTAAAGGGAGATCGGTGGAGGAAATTCGCAAGGACCCCGGTTCGGCCATACCGGCCTGGGCGTTGCGCAGAGAGTACCGATCGACTTACCGGAGCCGTCTTGCCGCCACGGAGCGGATCCTGGCCGGCACGTGGCGGGGCAAAACCGATCCCGCGTCGGAAACCATTCCGATCTCCATCGAAAAAGGCATTGCCGAGACGCTGGGCGTAACCGTCGGCGACGGGCTCGTTTTCGATATTCAGGGAGTGCGCCTGACCGCCCGGGTTGCCAGCATCCGTGAGGTGGATTGGCATCGGGTCCAGCCCAACTTCTTCGTGGTTTTCCCGGAGGGCGCGCTCGAGCACGCACCTCAGTTCTACGCGCTGGTAACGCGGGCCGACACGAGCGAGCTTTCGGCCAGGCTGCAGCGCGCCGTCGTCGAAAAATTTCCCAACGTTTCGATCATCGACCTCAGTCTCGTTTTGGCCACGGTCGACGCGGTGCTGAGCCGGATTTCCCAGGCGATACGCTGGATGGCCTTCTTCACGATTCTGACGGGCCTCATGGTTCTGGCAGGCGCCGTTCTGAGCAGCCGCTCGCAGCGCGTGAGGGAGAGCATCTTGTTGAAGACTCTAGGGGCTCGGAGATCCCAGATCACGAAGATTATCGTCGCCGAGTATTTCCTCCTGGGAGCGATTTCAGGGCTCGCTGGCGTTATCCTTGCGATCGCGGCGAGTTGGGGACTCACCTTTTATTTTTTGGGAACCGCTTCTTCCGTGCCGCTGGGACCCGTCTTGACGGCTGTGGCTGTGGTCGCAAGCCTGACGGTTGTCGCGGGACTATTGAGCTGTTACGGCATTCTCGGACGGCCGGCTTTGGAAGCCCTGCGGGCCGAATCCTGACTTCTGTCTTTCTGGTCTATCTCGTCTATTCCGTCCATCTCGTCGGGACCAAATAGACAAAATGACCGGGCAGACTAAATAGACGAGTGCTCTGCCACTTGACGACTTGCTCCGATTTCGACTATTTATACGGGGTTTCCTTGCAGAAAAAACAACGAGGAAGGAGTCCAGCATGTCGATATTCCAGCTCCGGCGCGGCTTATCCTTCGCGCCTTTCCTAGTCACGCTGCTATTCGCGGCTCGCGCGTTCGCTCAACCTGCCCCAAGTCCCAAATCCGCCTTCGATGAGAAGGCGGTGGCGGATTTCTACCGGGGGAAAACGATCCGGATTGTCATCGGGTCCGCGCCTGGCGGCATCTATGATATCTACTCACGCCTGATGGCTCGGCACATGCCGCGTTACATTCCGGGCAACCCGACCATCATCATCGAGCCGAAGGCCGGGGCCGGAGGGCTGATCGCTGCGAACTCGGTCTACAACGCCGAGTCCAAGGACGGTACGGTGATCGGCTCGTTCGGTGAGACCTTCGTCTTGCGCCAGGCTCTTGGGGCGCCGGGTATTGAGTTCGACTCGGCCAAGTACCAATGGATCGGCAGCGCCATCAGCACGGCCGTGGCGTGCGTGGCGCGGACAGACTCCGGCGTCGCTTCGTTCCGCGACGTGATAGAAGGTAAGCCGTTGACCATGGGGACCATGGCTCCAGGAAGCGCTATCTACGATACGCCTGCCATCATCAACGCGGCGTTGGGAAACCGGATGAAACTGGTGCGGGGCTTTCGGGGGGTGGCCGACATCGTTCTGGCGACGGAGGGAAAGGAGGTAGACGGCTACTGCGCGGCTTGGCAGGCAATGCTGACCACCGGGAGGCACCCTCGGTTATTAAAAGACGGAACCATAAAGGTTATCGTTATCATGGGCGACAAAACACCGGATCATCCTTTTCTAAAAGGGGTGCCGGCCGCTGAAACCCTAGCCCAGACGGAGGAGGCGAGGCAGTTGCTGCGCACGATGCACGCTCCGTCCCGAATTTATGTCCCGTACGCGGTGGCTCCCGAAGTTCCCAAGGACAGGGTGGAGGCGTTGCGCAAGGCGTTCTCGTCTACCTATGCGGACCCCGAATTTCAGACTGATGCCAAAAAGACCGGGGGAATTGAGTTCACCCCGAGCACCGGGGAGCAAGTCACCAAGGTTGTCCAGTCAATCCTGAGCACGCCGCCCGCCGTGCTTGCGAGAATGAAAAAGGTTCTTATCCAGTAGTCGCGGGCTAAGCCCGGGCTAAGGAGGGAAACATGATGGCCATGGCCAAAGAGCCCTTCAATCTGCTGGAGGCGACCATAGACGATATTCACAGCGCCTACAGATCGGGACAGCTCACGGCGCGCCAACTGGTCCAGATGTATCTGGATCGCATAGAGGCGTATGACAAGAGGGGACCGGCCATTAACGCGATCATCACGGTAAATCCCAGGGCCCTCGAAGAGGCCGACCGGCTCGATGCCGCTTTCAAGATTTCGGGCTTTGTGGGCGCGCTGCACGGGATTCCGGTGATTGTCAAAGATCAGGCCGACGCCAAAGGCATGCCTACGACGCTGGGCTCGGTGCTGTTCAAGGGCTACTACCCGGATAGAGACGCCTTTGTTGTGGAGAAACTGAAAAAAGCCGGTGCGATCATTTTAGCGAAGGCCACGCTGGGTGAATTGGGAGGCGGTGACACGCACGGGTCCCTTTTTGGATCGACGCGGAACCCTTACGCGCTGGACCGAACGGCGGGCGGTTCCTCCGGTGGTTCCGCGGCGAGCGTTTCCGCAAACTTCTGCACGGTGGCGGTCGGGCAGGAGGGTTTTGCGTCCATTCGGAGACCGGCGATCTGGAACTCCATCGCCGGGCTGCGGCCGACAGCCGGCCTTGTGAGCCGGGGCGGTGTTTATGCCGGCTGGCCGGAGATCAACGGCTCTCTCGGCCCGATGGCCCGGACGGTGAAGGACCTCGCCGCTTTATTGGACATCATGGCCGGCTATGACGCGGAGGATCCTGTTACTTCAAGGGGTGCCGGCCATGTTCCGGAGAGCTACACAAAATTCCTCGACAAAAACGGCCTGAAGGGAGCGCGCATCGGGATCCTGCGCGAGTCGATGGGCTTCGACTCCGAGCCCGATTCGGAAGACTTCAAAAAAATCACGGAAGTCTTCGACAAAGCGGTCGCGGAGCTGAAAGCCGCCGGCGCCGAGGTCGTTGACCCGATCGTCATTCCAAAGCTCAAGGAGGCTCTCGCAACACGACCGGGAAGCTTCACCAACTCAGAGGAATCGTTCAAGGTGTTCTTCGGCAGGAGCGCTAATCCTCCATTCAAGTCTCGTGAAGAGGTGCTGCGGTCGGCGGACTTCGCCAAAGTCGTCAGCGGCTCACAAAACCGATTCAAGAGGGTCTTTAATCCGACCAAACACTACGAGTACCTTCTGGCGCGAGAAGAGTTGACGATCAATCTGCTGAAGGTCATGGCGGACAACAGGCTCGACGCCGTCGTGCACAAGGCCGTAGAGCACCAGCCAACGCTCATCAGGGACGGGGTGAACCCGCCTTACGTCGACCAGAAGGGGGCGCCGCATTTGAACACATTCTTGGTGTTCGTTCCCACGATCGTGGTCCCTGCCGGGTAACATGATCAAGCTCGCCTACGCGTACGAGCAGGCCACCCGCCATCGCAGGCCACCGGCGAGCACGACACCGCTTTAAAAAAGGATGAAGGATGAAGGAGAAGCGTGGCTCTTGGGAGTGACTTCGATGGCACGGTCCGGGGGTGCCGCTGGCGGCTGCTGGCGATAGTGAAGTTATAATGACGTGTCATGGTAGAGGAGCTTCAGGCACATGCGCCGAACCGGCCGCGCTGGACTGAAATCCCTTTCCCGCCGTACCGCTACGTGCCGGGACAAAGCCCCCATCCACGCACGCACCCCGAGGGGCATAGCTATGGCAAGCCGGAAGAAGTCCACCCACCGTGGAATCCCGATGAGTGGAAAACTATCGAGCGCTATCTTTACGGAATCGATCTCTACAATCACGCCTACTTCTGGGAGGCCCACGAGGCTTTGGAAAGCCTTTGGCGGGCCGCCGAGCCATCGAGCGTGAAGGCCTGCTTCATCCAGGGGCTCATCCAGATCGCGGCCGCGAACCTCCACCGCCGCATGGGCCACAACGAGAGCGTGCTCGGGCAGGCGGAAAAAGGGCTGAGTCATCTAAGTACAGCCCGGAGCGAGGGACCTACCTACATGGGAATCGAGATCGAGAAATTCTCCGCCGACGTGCGCGCCCATTTCACCGGCGGGACTTCAAAACCGCCGCTGATCGACCTCATCTCCTGAGCCCGCAATCCCCACGTCCACCTTTAGTGAATTGAAGGAGAATTCAATCGAATCCCGCGCGGCCGAAAGACAGGATCTTCATCTGGAGTACGATTCAAGAACACCTCATACTGTTGGACATCGTGAACCTCGTACTTGGCGCTCTACGATCACCGTCTCTCACGAGCCAAGAGCGGACCCCTTCTTCTCTCCAGCACCTGAGATTTGGAAACTACTAACCCTAATCCGAAATAAATTTTGGCCCCTACATGATCAACTTCCCTCTCCCGTCGCGGGAGAAGGCGAGGGTGAGGGCAAATGCCATGCGCACCTCCCTCACCTTTAATCCTCTCCCTCCAAAAGGAGGGCGAGGAGGCTATTTGGAGCGGTTCCGAGTCTGACTACTCAGAAAAAGATTTCCGGATTAGGGCTAATTGAGTTCATTAGTAACTCGACATCC
>JACPFH010000369.1:0-1308 GCA_016183075.1 Deltaproteobacteria bacterium
AAGGCGTGATCACCGTGGAGGAGGCCAAAGGTCTGGAGACCACGCTCGAGGTTGTCGAGGGCATGCAGTTTGACCGGGGTTATCTCTCCCCTTACTTCGTCACCGATCCCGAGCGCATGGAGTGCGTCCTGCAAGACGCCTACCTGCTCATCCATGAGAAAAAGATCAGCGCGATGAAGGATCTCCTGCCGATCCTGGAGCAGATCGCGAAAACCGGCAGGCCGTTCGTGATCGTCGCGGAGGACGTCGAAGGCGAAGCCCTGGCCACCCTGGTGGTCAACAAGCTGCGCGGTGCTCTGCACTGTGCTGCCGTGAAGGCGCCGGGATTCGGCGATCGCAGGAAGGCGATGCTGGAGGACATTGCGATCCTTACCGGCGGCAAGCTCATCGCGGAAGAACTGGGCATCAAACTCGATAACGTGACCTTACACGACCTTGGCCGCGCTAAGCGAATCGTGGTGGATAAGGATAACACGACGATCGTCGACGGCGCCGGAAAGAAATCGGATCTCGAGGGTCGGATCAAGCAGATCCGGGCGCAAATCGAGGAGACCACCTCGGACTACGACCGGGAGAAGCTCCAGGAACGGCTGGCAAAACTCGTAGGCGGGGTGGCAGTGATCAACGTGGGCGCGGCCACCGAGGTCGAGATGAAAGAGAAAAAGGCGCGCGTTGAGGATGCCCTCCATGCAACCCGGGCTGCGGTTGAAGAAGGTATTGTTCCAGGTGGAGGAGTGGCCTTGCTCAGGGCCTGCGCCGCGCTGGATAAACTCAAGGTCCATGACGATGAGAAATGGGGCGTCAACATCGTCAGGCGCGTGCTGGAAGAGCCGCTTAGAAGAATTGCCATCAACGCAGGCGTCGAAGGCGCCATCGCTTTGCAAAAGGTAAAAGAAGGCAAGGGTGCCTTCGGCTTTAACGCAGCGACGGAGGAGTATGAGGATTTGATGAAAGCCGGCATCGTCGATCCCACAAAAGTTGTCCGCACTGCCCTTCAAAATGCTGCATCCATCGCAGGGCTTATGCTTACCACTGAAGCCATGGTGGCGGAGAAACCGGAGGAGAAACCGGCTATGCCACCGATGCCACCAGGTGGCGGCATGGGCGGCATGGGCGGCATGGGCGGCATGATGTAGCAACCCTCGTTCGACCCAGGCGGCCCGCCCAAGCCCTCTTAGGAGGGAAGGCGGGCCGTTTTTTTTGCCCGTTTGTTGACAAACAAGGTAATTTAATATAGTTTAGCAAAAGTCAATTTTCCCAGGAAAAATAACAACTTAGCGCCCTTCCAAAGATGTTCGAGACGTTGAC
>JACPFH010000369.1:1318-4107 GCA_016183075.1 Deltaproteobacteria bacterium
AAAGATGTTCGAGACGTTGACCGAAAAACTTGAGCTGACCTTCAGAAAACTCAGGGGTCAGGGAAAGATTAGCGAAAGGAATATCGAAGAGGCCCTGCGGGAAGTCCGTTTAGCCCTGCTTGAGGCCGATGTCCACGTTAAGGTGGTAAAAGAGTTCCTCGACTCGGTCAAATCCAAAGCGCTCGGCCAAGAGGTCCTCGCAAGCCTCACTCCAGATCAGCATTTCCTCAGAATCGTTCGCGACGAGCTAGCGGTTATGCTTGGCGGAGAGGGCCGGGAGCTTGAGCTTAAGGGAGCGCCTCCGGTGGTGCTTATGCTGGTCGGCTTGCAAGGATCGGGAAAAACCACGACCGTGGCGAAGCTCGCGCTTTATCTGAGAAAAGCGAAGAAGAGAAATCCCTACCTCGTTCCCGCCGACGTCTACCGCCCGGCGGCGATCGAGCAGCTTAAGATACTGGGGCGAGACCTCGACGTGCCGGTCTACGATTCGGCTCCGGATGAGTCGCCTCTGGCCATCTGCGAGCGGTCCCTTGCCGCGGCCCGGCAACAATTCTCCGACATTCTCCTGATTGACACGGCGGGGAGATTCCATATTGATGAAGAGTTGATGGCGGAGCTGCAGTCAATCAAAGAGTCGTTGCGACCGCACCACATTCTGCTCGTCGCCGACGCCATGACCGGCCAGGACGCCGTGCGCCAAGCGCAAGGCTTTGACTCGCGCCTCGACCTCACCGGCATCATCCTCACCAAGCTCGACGGCGACGCCCGCGGCGGCGCCGCGCTCTCGATGCGCAAGATGGTGGGAAAACCGATCCTCTTCTCCGGCGTCGGCGAGAAATTAGACGCGCTCGAGCCTTTTTATCCGGACCGGCTGGCCTCGCGCATCCTCGGGATGGGCGACCTGCTTTCGCTGATTGAAAAGGCCGAGCAAACCTACGAGCAGAAAGAGGTCGCCCGCCTGCAGAAGCTGACGCAAAAAAACCAATTCTCGCTAGAAGACTTTCAGGCGCAGCTCCAGCAGTTAAAAAAAATGGGGCCCCTCGGGGATCTCCTGGATCTCGTTCCGGGAGCGCGAAAACTGACGCAGAACGCGGACCTCGGCCAAGCCGAGAAAGAACTCAAGCGGATCGAAGCCATTATTAACTCGATGACGCCGGCGGAGCGGCGCGATCCGTCGATCTTGAACGGGAGTCGACGCAAACGCATCGCCCAGGGAAGCGGCACGACGGTGACGGAGATCAACCGCCTGATCAAGCAATTTCTGGAAATGCGCAAACTCATGCAACGGATGAGCAAACTGGGGTCCCGGGGATTGTTGAACCGGATACCACCTCTTTTCCGCTAAACGAGAAGGATAGGGCACTATGAGCGTAAGAATCCGACTGAAGAGACACGGAGGAAAGAAACGGCCCTTTTATCGGATCGTCGTGAGCGATTCCCGCTCGCCCCGCGACGGCAAGTTCATCGAACAGCTGGGGACCTACGACCCGAAAGCCGTTTCTACCGGGATCAAGCTTGACCGAGAAAAACTCGAACACTGGCTCAAGCGCGGCGCCAAGCCGACGCAGACCGTATCGGAAATCATCAAGAAAGAGAAACGAATCAACTGATTCCACAGACAGGGGGAACCTCCTGCATGAAAGAATTGGTGCAATTCCTGGCGAAATCATTGGTGACCAATCCCGACGCGGTCGAGGTCAAAGAAACCCAAGGAGACACCGCCTCGGTATTGGAGCTTAAGGTGGCCAAAGAAGACCTCGGTAGAATCATTGGCAAGCAAGGCCGGACGGCAAGGTCGATCCGCACGATTCTCAATGCCGCCGCCTCGCGCGCGAACCGAAAGGTCGTCCTGGAGATTGTCGAAGAAAAATAATCCGATAGGCGCAACCGAGAAAAAGCCCGAGCGGCTGGTCCCGTTGGGGGAAACCGTGACCACCCACGGGATCCGTGGATGGCTAAAGCTCAAGCTGTACAATCCCAAGACCGCCCTCGCCCTCATCGAAACGGTCGTTCTCAAGAAGGGCGAAGTCTATTCCCACCATCTCCTTGAAGCGAGCAAGGCTCACAAAGGGCATCTCTTGATCAAGCTTGAAGGGATAGACCGGATCGACGACGCGGAAAAATGGGTGGGCTCGATCCTCTCGGTCACCGAAGAAGCGTTGCGCCCCCTTGAGCCGGGAGAATATTATTACTACGAAGCGATCGGGCTCCAAGTTTACGACACGCAAGGCCGATGGCTCGGCATTCTCACCCGAATCTGGTCCAAAGAGGGCGGCGACCTCTACGTGGTTCAAGGAAACGCCAAAGAGTATCTGATCCCCGCCGTCAGGGAAATGATCGAGAAAATCGATATTCCAGGCGGAAAAATCATCGTCAATCCGCCACCTGGCCTGTTGGATCTGTGAGGTCTGAGGGGAGAATTACGATTCAGCGCAGAGCGTGTAAAAGGTTGAGCGTGCTCCCCAAGGCTCCGGGCAAGGTAGCTAGAGTGCCTGTCTGCGATCTGCATCCCTAATGAATGAACGGTGTCTCGCTTCGTCTATCCTCATTACGCGTTAAAGTCTATCAATTCTCCCGCTTTACTCGCTTGAGCCGCTTAAGATTAGAATAGTTCTTTTAGGAACGAATTGACGTAGGGAGACCACAAACGGCCACCGACGAGGAGAAGTCTGTGCCCGTCGGTTTCTGGCACGGGCGGTGTCATGACAAAAGTGCTCTTGCTGCCGCCAGCTTCAAACGCTCTGTGCCACTCCTTCGGCGCTTCCGGCCCCCAGTACAGGTCATTTTCG